>JAQBHK010000254.1:0-5082 GCA_032127815.1 Desulfobacterales bacterium | reverse complement strand
CACGGGGGCTTGTCCGCTTGCCACTGTTATGCGCAGGCTGCTGACCGGCCATGCCATGAACTTTAACCGCCGACATCGTCGAAGCGGCCAGCTTTTTCAGAACCGTTACAAATCAATTCTCTGCCAAGAAGATACATATTTACTTGAACTTGTACGGTATATTCACCTTAATCCGATTCGGGCCGGGCTTGTTTCTGACATAAAAACTCTGGATAAACATCCTTTTTGCGGACACGCCGTTGTCATGGGGAAACAAGAAAACGATTGGCAAGACGATGCTTATGTTCTAAAACTATTCAGCGACAAAAAGTCAACTGCAAGACGCCGCTACAAAATATTTGTTCAGAAAGGCATCCAGGAGGGCAAGCGCCCTGAGCTTACCGGCGGCGGTCTTATCCGCAGCAGCGGCGGCTGGTCTGTGATCACGTCCCTTCGGCGGGCAAACATCCACTTTAAAAGTGATGAGCGTGTGCTTGGCGATTCTGATTTTGTCGAAAGGGTTTTAAGGGCTGCCGATGAGTCTCTTGAACGAAAATATGACTTAAAGTCAAAGGGTTATGATATAGACAAACTCTCTAATAGAGTGGCGGAGATTTTTTCCATTGACCCAGCAGAAATATTTCAGCCTGGAAAGCAGCCGGTAAAAGTCAAAGCAAGAAGCCTTTTCTGTTATTGGGCGGTTAGGGAGTTGGGGTTTACAATGGCGGATTTGGCTCCGAAGCTCAATATCTCACAGCCAGCGGTCAGTATGAGTGCTCAGCGTGGAGAGCGCATAGCATCAGAAAATGGATATTCACTAATGGATGGCTAGAATCTTATAATATTAGGGGCGTCCCGGAAGTCCCAGCTAAGGGCCGCCATAGCTTCGAAAGCATTCTCGATACCTTGTTTTTCCCCCCACTGCGATTGCGAGGAGGGACGTCGAAAATCGCTGTTATTTGCGTTGACTTTAAAATGGAGCAGGAGTAGAAGCACCGTTTATGTTTAAACTGGTTAAAAAAATAATTTCCACCCCTAATAACATCGTCTCGCTGAATCCTGCGGATTGCGAACAGACGGAGATCACTGAAACAGGCAAAAAGATTGAAGAAAAGGTGAAACGTCTGTTCCGGGGATCGCTGGCGATAAGACAGGTGGACGCCGGCTCCGACAATGCCGCCGAGCAGGAACTGGTCGCCTTGTCCAATCCTTTTTACGATGTTGAACGGTTCGGCATCCATTTCGTTGCCTCGCCCCGACACGCCGATATGCTGATAGTTACCGGACCGGTTACCCGAAATATGGCCGAGGCCGTAAAGCGGGCGTATGCCGCGACACCTGATCCCAAGATCGTGGTGGCATTAGGCGATGACGCCATTGACGGCGGCATCTACCGGGGCAGTTACGCGGGGCTGGACGCGGTTAAAAGCGTCATCCCGGTTGATTACGAGATTCCGGGTAATCCGCCTTCCCCCAAAACCATTCTCTGTCATTTGGTTAAAATATTAGACAGGGCCTCTGCAGCGCACTGATCATGATTGAATTTATTATATCGCCGGACGGCGTTGCCGTTTTGTTGCTGTTATTTCTGCTGGGGGCGGTCGGCTCGGCCCTGCTGAAAAATAATGACGAGTTGGCCAACTACTGGAGCAGCTTCTTCGCGATAGCCGGTTCACTCTGGGGCGTCTTGTTCGGCCTTGGCTCACTTTTTGCCGCCCGGCCGCTCCTGTTTACCATCGGGGCCTTCCCCTTTTCGCTGTTGCAGTTTTCCTTTCTGATCGACAAGCTGGCCGCCTTCTTCATTTTTATCATCTGCCTGATCGCCCTCTTCTGTTCGCTCTACGGCATTGACTACGTCAAGCACTACTACCGCAAATACAGCATCGGGTCGCTGGGGGTTTTTTACAATCTCTTTATCATCGGGATGCTGCTCGTGGTTACCGCGACTAACGGACTTTTTTTTCTGCTCGCCTGGGAGATCATGTCGGTCGCGTCTTTTTTCCTGGTCATCTACGATCGCCATGAACCGGAAAATATCCGAGCCGGACAGCTTTACCTAATCATGACGCATGTGGGAACCGCCTTCATCATCGCAGCCTTCCTGCTGCTTTACAAATTTACCGGGTCTTTTGAATTTTCACTGATCAGAAATGGGGCGGCAACGATTCCCGGCTCCGTTAAAAACGCCGTCTTCATTCTGTCGCTCGTCGGTTTCGGCACAAAGGCCGGCATTATCCCGCTGCATATCTGGCTCCCCGGCGCGCACCCGGCGGCCCCTTCGCACGTCTCGGGTCTGATGTCCGGCGTGATGATCAAAACCGGAATCTATATGATGATCCGGGTTTTTCTCGATCTTCTCCAGCCGTTTCCACTCTGGTGGGGGGTGGTTGTGCTCATCACCGGCGCGGTTTCGTCGCTGCTGGGCGTTCTGTACGCCCTGACCGAGCACGACATCAAAAAGCTTTTAGCTTACCACAGCATCGAAAATATCGGGATCATCCTGCTTGGTCTCGGGAGCGTCCTCACCTTCCTTTCCCTTCAGTTGCCGGCGCTCGCCCTGCTCGGTTTGGTCGCCTCCCTTTTTCATACGCTAAACCACGCGACCTTCAAGTCGCTCCTTTTTCTCAGCGCCGGTTCGGTAATCAATGAAACGCACACCCGAAACATGGAGGAATATGGCGGGCTGATCAAATCAATGCCGCAAACCGCACTTCTTTTTTTGATCGGTTCCATGGCCATCACGGCGCTGCCGCCCTTCAACGGTTTTTTCAGCGAATGGCTTACCTTTCAATCGCTGTTCCAGGGAATCGCGACACCGAATTCGGAGGTAATCTGGATATTTGTGATAGCCGCGGGCGCGCTTGTCTTTACCGGCGGACTGGCGCTTGCCTGTTTCGTCAAGGCCTTTGGCGCGATCTTTCTCGCCCGTCCCCGCAGCGACGAGGCGAAGCATGCCGGAGAATCCTCTCCCTTCATGCTCGCCGGGATGTGGTCGCTAGGAGCGCTGTCGCTTTTATTCGGGGTTGGTTCCGGCTATGTTTCTCAAGCGCTTCAGGCAGTGGGAGGCGAGTTCGCGGCCTTCCAAAATCTACCTTCCCCGTTTTTGCACACGGAAGGGGGTTGGATCGCGGCCGGCGGCTTTTCTTCCGTCTTTGCGCCGGCAATATTTCTGGCCCTGTTGCTGGCGCTTTTCGCCGTTGTCTTTACGGTGAACCACCTGATTAGTCGTCAGCAGACCATAAAGACCGGCCCCACCTGGAATTGTGGCACGGATCTAACCCCCCGTATGGAAATTACCTCCACCGGGTTTGCCCGCTCAATCATCCTTATTTTTAAGGGAATATTGAAGCCGACCATGCAGAAAGCGGTTGAATACCGGGATGGGGAGTCGCGCTATCTGCCGAAATCACGGATGATCAAGCTGGGCATGAACGATATCTACGAGAAATATCTCTATGAACCGGCGCAGGCTTTTGTCCTTAAATTTTCGCTCTACGCCAAGAAGGTGCAAAGCGGCTTGATCAACATGTATATCCTCTACATATTAATCGCGCTGCTCGGCGTTTTATTTTTTTCACTGTGAACTATGAATATAATTTTTGATATACTGCAACCGCTGTTCGTCCCCTTGCTGTCGCCGCTTGTGCTCGGCATCATCAAGAAAATCAAGGCGAAATTGCAAAATCGCCAGGGTGCAGGCGTGCTTCAGCCATACCGGGACTTATGGAAGCTTTTTCACAAGGATGAGGTGATCAGTCAAGACGCCTCCTGGATTTTCCGCATGGCGCCCTATATCATCTTCGCGGTCACGCTCATTGTCGGCGCCTTTATCCCGATATTCAACCTGAGCGCCTTCACCGCCCCTTTCGGCGATTTGCTCACCGTTGTGTATCTGCTCGCTATCGGTACGTTTTTTCTGGCTCTGGCCGGAATCGATACCGGCAGCGCATTCGGCGGATTCGCCTCCAGCCGCGAAATGACCGTTTCAGCGCTCGCGGAAGGGGGTCTGATCTTTTCGTTTTTTATTCTCGCCCTGGTGAGCGGCAGCACAAACCTCTTTACGATTGCCGATTCCATCATCGTCGCCAATATCAGCTCACTCCAGCCGGTCATTCTGGCCGGTCTGGGATATTTTATTGTCCTGCTGGCCGAAAGCGGACGGTATCCCTTTGACAACCCGGCAACCCACCTGGAACTGACGATGATTCATGAAGCGATGATTTTGGAATATTCCGGCAGGCGTTTGGCGCTGATGGAGTGGGCGGCAGCCAATAAATTATTTATTTTCATGACGTTGGGCGCTAATTTATTTATCCCGTGGGGGCTGATGCATACGTTTTCCTGGGGCGCCCTAGCCGTCGCCGTCGCCGTTTTCACTCTAAAATTATCGGCATTCTGTTGCGCAATTGCCTTTATCGAGTCCGGCCTCGCCAAGTTCCGCTTCTTCCGCCTGCCGGACCTGCTTATCGTCTCTTTCATACTTAATATTGTCGCAATCGGGTTAATTAAATAAAATGGAACTGTTATCCCCACACTTTCTGGCAGTAACGATTTTTCTGACGATAATCTTCTCGCATATCGTCAAGAGAAACATTATCATCGTTACCGTTTACGGCATTCAGTCGTCAGCCATTGTGCTGCTGCTGTTCCGCTCGTTTTTAGAGACAAAGTCCCTGTCGATGCTTTTTATCGTTATCCTCGTTGCAGCCATCAAGGTTTTCCTGGCGCTCCGTTTTTTTATCGGCTTTATAAAAAAGTACGAAACGGGATTGTCCTCTTCCGCATATCTGAATTTGCCCCTAACCTTGATTATGGTCGCGGCGCTGAGCGCGTTTGCGCACAGCCGGCTGTTTGTACCGCTGACGACAATCGTGCCTGAAAACGCCGCTCTGCTTTCGCTCAGCATCGCGGGGATACTGATATCACTTTTATTGATGATCAACCGAAAAGGCATCTTATCGCAGATCATCGGGGTGCTTTCGCTGGAAAACGCCATCGTGGAATTCGGTCTGTTCGCCGGGCTCGAACAATCGCCCGTATTGCAGATTGGCATCATGTTCAATATCCTGGTCTGGCTGATTATTACCGCCGTTTTTTACTCAA
>JAQBHK010000253.1:0-2551 GCA_032127815.1 Desulfobacterales bacterium | reverse complement strand
GATCTCTGTTTAATAATAACCCCAATCCTATCTTTATTGTTGACCGGCATACGCTTGAAATTCTGGATGTGAACCAACGGGTTGAAAAAGAATACGGATATTCTAAAGCAGAGATTCTGGGCAAGTCCTTTCTTGACATCGGAAATCAAACGGATGAAACCATTAAGCGCAGCCTCCAGGAGTTGTCGGAAAATGATTCCATTCTTTTTACCAAGAAAAAACATTTTAAAAAAGATAAGACCTCTTTTTTTGTGAATGTCAAGGTTGTCCATGCAACATACTCCCACAGGGATGTTCTGATTGCATCGACAACCGATATCACCGAGAGTGTTGAAAAAGAAACCCAGTTGATTCAGGCTGGAAAGCTTGCGACCCTTGGAACCATGGCTGCAGGTATGGCTCATGAAATCAATCAGCCCCTGAATGTCATTCAGATATGTGCTGATCTGGTTATTAAAATGATAGGAAAGGGGAAGGCCATTCCCGATGATGAACTTATTATGATCGCAAAGGATATTATTGACAACGTTGCCAGGGCTGCAGGCGTTATCAAGCATGTAAGAGATTTTTCAAGGCAATCTGAAAGGGATCTTAAAAAGCTGATCATCAATGATCCTATTCAAGATGTGTTCAAGGTATTGGGACATCAACTGACAATCCACTCCATTAAAGTTGAACTTGATCTGGATCCCGGCATCCCGGAAATCAACGCAGAGCATAATCGTCTGGAGCAGGTGTTCATCAACCTCGTCACCAATGCCATTGATTCCATGGATGAAAATGCTGAACAAACCCAAAAAAAAGGAGTTCAGGCAGAAAAAACACTTCGGATCAAAACCTATTCTGAAAACAATCAGGTGGTTGCCGAGGTTTACGATACAGGACGGGGTATGACTGAAGAAGTAAAACAAAAGATTTTCGAACCTTTTTTTACCACAAAGGGAACCGGGAAAGGAACCGGTCTCGGAACAAGCATTAGCTTTGGAATAATTAAAGACTATGGCGGGACAATTGATATTGAGAGCGAATATGGTAAGGGTGCTAAATTTATTATCAGGTTTCCGAAAAATCAGATAAGGGAATAAATGATGTCAACCAGCAAGATATTGATTGTTGATGACGAAGAATTAATTGTTAAATTGCTTTCCATGTCCCTTAGAAGTGACGGATATGAAACCCTTTCAGCCTATAGTGGCCAGCAGGGGCTGGAAGTATTTAAATCCGAATCTCCTGATATTGTAATTACGGATATAAAAATGCCGGGGATGGACGGACTTGAACTTCTTAAAAAGATAAAGGAGATTGATCCTGAAAAAGAAGTCATTATTGTCACCGGCCACGGTGATATTGATTCGACTATCACGGCGCTGCAGAATGGTGCCAGCGATTTCATCAACAAGCCTGTCCGGGATGACGCCCTTGCCATTGCCCTTGAAAGAGCAAAATCCAAGATTATCCTCAGAAAAAAACTCAAAGATTATACAACCAATCTTGAAATTAAAATTGCGGAAGCCACGGAGGAGATTCGGCGCAAGTCAGATTTTCAAAAACTGTTGATCAAGAGTTCCCATGATGCCATTATTGCCTTTAACCATGATTGGAAAGTGGTTATGTACAATCCTGAAGCAGCAAGAATATTTGGTGAGTCACCAAAGGATGTCAGGAACAAGATGACTATTGATGAGTTATATACACCCCGGATTGCCAATATATTCAAAAATAAGTTCAGGAATGAAAAAGACCAACAAATGCTGCCGTGGAAAGAAAATATCATCAAAACAAAAGATGGAAGGCAGATTCCGGTAAGATACATAAGCGATACCCTTTTTGAAAATGGTCAATTTGTGGGAACGGTCAATTTTTTCCAGGATCTGACGGAAATAAAACGGCTTGAAAAGGAATTGGTTCAATCAGAGCGGATGGCCGCTGTGGGCCAGACCGTCAGCGGGCTCGCCCATTATGTGAAAAACATTCTCGTCGGGCTGAAAGGCGGCAGCTATGTTGTGGATGTGGGAATTCAGAAAAACGATATGGAAAAACTGAAAGCCGGCTGGAAAACTATTAAGAAGAATATCAAACGGGTGGGGGATTTGACACAGGATCTGTTGACGTATTCCAAGCAGAGAGAACCGGAAATGGAAATGTGTTCACCCAATGGAATTGTGGAGGAACTTACCGAATTATTAAAGGATTTTGCAACTTCAAAGGGCATTCGTTTGACAAAGGAACTTGATACCGGTATTGGAGAAGTCTTGGCTGATCCGAAAACTATTCACCACTCCCTGTTGAATATTATTAATAATGCTATTGATGCCTGTATGGAAGATGAAAATATTTCCAAAAAGCATGAAGTTACAATCAAAACGTATAAAGACGAAAAGAATATGATCTGTTTTGAGGTCAGGGATAATGGCTGCGGAATGGATGATAATACCAGAAAGCAGTTGTTCACTCCCCTGTTCAGTTCTAAGGGGGGTAAGGGCACAGGACTGGGACTCCTTGTTACCGGAAAGTTGATCGAAGAGCACAAGGGCTCCATTGATATCGAAAC
>JAQBHK010000252.1:0-4757 GCA_032127815.1 Desulfobacterales bacterium | reverse complement strand
CGCCGTACGCGTGACCAGGACAAAAATTGCTAATTTATGCATTGGACACCCATCGTATTCATTTTGGATTTATGGATGTACACTCATTAGATTTGCAAGTTAAAACTTCCAATTGCATTAAATAACATTCTAATATATCGTAGCGGCTAAACTGTAAGCACTGAAATTATAAAAGCTTTTATTATGCCACTATCTGCTGCTGAAAAATTGCGCCGCTTTTACAAGCAGTTTGCGGGCGATGACCACGTTTTGATTGTGATCAATGCTGATCCGGATGCCATTGCAAGTGCCCTGGCAATCAAGAGATTGCTGTGGCGCAAAGTCTCAAGTGTAACCATATCCAACATCAATGTCATCCAACGTCCGGATAACCTGGCCATGATCCGGCTTTTGGGGGTAGCTCTCGTTTACATCGACAAAATCGATGCAAGTCGCTTCAGCCGCTTTGTAATCGTCGATTCCCAGCCGGAACATAATGAAATTTTTAAAAAAATACAAGCGGATGTGATTATCGATCATCATCCTGAAACCGGCGCCCGGGCACCCTATCTGGATATCCGCCCAAAATACGGCGCCACCGCCAGCATGCTGACCGAGTATTTAAGGGCCGCCCGAATAAAACCTTCGGCCAAATTGGCAACCGGCCTGTTTTATGCCATTAAAACAGATACGGGTAATTTTGAGCGGCAAACGCAGATTGAAGATGTGCGGGCCTTTCAGTTTCTTTACCGGCACGCCAATATCCATCTTGTCCGCAAAATCGAGCAGTCCGAACTTAGGCTCGATTTCCTCAAATATTTTAAAATCGCCCTTGCTAATATGCGCAGGCGCAAGGGCAGAATATTTGTTCATCTTGGCCCGGTAATAAACCCGGATGTGTGTGTTCTCATTGCAGATTTTTTCATGCGCATCGATTCTGTCAACTGGAGCATCGTCTCCGGTTTTTATAATAAAACTTTGATTATTGTATTCAGAAACGACGGGATTCGTAAAAATGCCGGAAGATTGGCCCACAAGAGTTTTGGCCTTTACGGCTCTGCCGGCGGCCACACAAGCATGGCACGCGCCGAGATTGCGGTTGAAAACTTAAAGCCGCCGGTTGACCCCCAGGATGAAAAAAAAGTGCTGCAGTGGATTATCAGGCAGGTAGAAAAAAAAGCCGCAAAAAAATAGTTCTGGGGAATACAAGTCGCAATAATGACTTCTCAAGATGTCGAAATATATGTGTCCATTTTAGGTTCGGGCACGTGCGTACCTTCCCTGCGACGCAGTTCGTGTGCGGTCCTTATGCAAATTAAAGAAAGCCTGCTGCTGTTTGATTCCGGCGCCGGTACCATGCGACGCCTGCTTGAAGCCGGTAAAACCATTTTTGATATCTCGCATATTTTTTACAGCCACTTGCACCCTGACCATACCGGTGAACTGGCCTCCTTTCTGTTTGCCAACAAATATTCGGGGACAAATCGCCGGCGAATCCCTGTTACTTTGGTAGCTGCCGAAGGTTTTGCAGCCTTTTATAAAAGCTTGAAAGCGGTATATGGAGACTGGATAGAACTTGGTCCGGAATTATCCAAGATTATCGAGCTCGACAAAAGGGCTGCCGATACTTGCCGTTTCAATGACTTTACAGTTAACTCGCGCCCCGTGGAACACATTGAGGGCAGTATCGCTTACAGGATTACCGGCGCCGGCGGCAAAGCGGTCGTCTATTCGGGCGATACGGATTTTTCCGAAGACCTTGTGGCGCTATCCCAAGATGCCGATCTTCTGATCTGTGAAGCGGCCAACCCCGACGATCTCAAGGTTAAAGGACATCTGACGCCGTCTCTGGCCGGAGAAATAGCAACCCGCGCAAATGTGCGCAAACTGATCCTGACCCACTTTTACCCCGCATGCGATCAGGTCGATATTGAAAAAGAATGCCGCAAAACCTATGCCGGTCCGCTGGTTCTGGCAGAAGACCTGATGAAAATCGAATTATAGCCGAATACCTGACATCCACCCGGGAAGCACCAATTCCTTCACTGATATTATGCTGCCAAAGATAAGAGTAAGTATGCGTTATCTGTTCTTTTTGAGATTTGGAAACTCCCCGCCCCGGCTGTCTGCTGAAGCTTGATGTTGGCTTGGCTCTAGAATAGTTTTATCGAAAGAATCTTTCTGTAATGGATGAAATCTTTGTCTGTGGTTAAGATGGGGACATCCAATCTTTTGGCAACAGCACATATGAGGAAATCAATATGAGAACCTTGAATCCCTTTTTTTCGGCATTGATTACACATTTCGGCTGCAGATTCATAATCGGAATCTTGAATAGGGAAATTTTCAAAATATGATAGTTTTTCTTTTAATTCTTCAAATTTATTAAGGTCACTATAACCGGAAAGGATTTATTGACGGATTGGTCCGATGATCAGAGCTCTCTGATTCTTGATGAGAGATTCAAGCTGCTCTACTTCATCTTGATGTTCTTTTTTCCGGGTCCGTAAAGCATAAGACCAGATGGGAGTATCGATGAGAACTTTCACCGATTTCTTCCTTCCTTATAATCATAATTGGAGTCTGGGTCCATCTTCACAAAAAGATTCAATATTTCTAGTTGCTTATGCCTGTTTATAAATTCTTGCAAGGCCAAATTAACAGTATCCTTTTTTGTCTTCAGCCCACTTACTTCTAATGCTTTTTGCAGTAATTTCGGATTTATATATAGATTTGTTGCCATTGCAAACCTCCTCTTGACACACATTTTTACACAAAATCGATTTTATACTCACAATCATAGCATTCCTTATCTATGATACATATATTCCCTCCGCATTCGGGGCATTTCCATTCATCTTCTTGTTCCTTAAGCCATTGCTTGGCACCAATCTTTTTTATCCGTAGTAAATTATCAATAAGGCTCACTTTATCATTGCGAAGATGACGTTGATCGAGTTTTTTGAGATTAACACAAGGGAATTCATCACATTCAAAACAAAAATCTATTTGTTTCTTTCTTAATAATGCACAATCTCTTTTGATCCAGGCGCAATTTTTATCTTGTATTCGGCAGCCTTTACATCCATGTTTTAGATTTTTTTCTTTTAATAATCCTTTTGCTCTTGCGAGATAGTGCCTGCAAGTACCGCAATAGAAGCCACATGGGCCTGCTAAGTTTATTTCTTTATGATTCATCGTTATTGCAATCAGTTTTTGGATTATTGCCGGCCTGTCCCGTTGAATTGCGCTCGGCGGACAACCATTGGTGGATTCAACGGTGCTTGCGGATTTTTCTCACCGTTCCATCCAGGCTTTAGCCGCCGGACTCAACCAATTAGAAAACTTCCTGAAAACACATAGAATCCAATCTGCCAAAAGGGTTACATGCCGGTATCAGGGCATAAGGACCTAAAGATCAAGCTCTTGTTTTTTCACCATTTCCTTTAAATCTGTGAAGAATGAAGACCTGACCCCCTTGTTTTTAGACGGTTACCGCGGTCCGACCATCCATCAACATCCATCAATCCAAGGACGTCCCTAAAGTCCCAGAAATTAATTTGGACAACTGGGTGCTTAATGTTGTAGCGTTATAAATTCAAACTAAAATAGTATATTTCCCCATTTTATTCATAGGTAATTAGGGTGGTATATGCCATGCGCCGACCAAAACTATACATGGCCCCCATGAAGGGCTTTACGGATCATCTGTTCAGGACTACATTTGCAGACCATTTTGGCGGATTTGATCTGGCGGTGGCACCCTTTATCGCCAGCAAAAAAAGCGATTACACCATCAATAAAAAGTATGTCAAAGACGTCTTGCCTGAAAATAACCTCCGGCTGCCGGTTATCCCGCAGATCATGAGCAAAACAGCCGCAGATTTTACGGCCCTTGCCAACTATCTGTATGATCTGGGTTACGCGACCATTAACTGGAACCTGGGCTGCCCATATCCCCTGGTGGCCAATAAAAAGCGTGGCTGCGGGATGCTGCCCCACACCGATATGATTCACGCGTTTCTCGATAATGTCATTCCTGCGATCAAGGGAACTCTTTCCATAAAAACCAGACTGGGATTGCGCCATGCAGATGATATTTTCAGACTGATACCCGTTCTAAACCAGTACCCTTTGGAGGAGCTGGTCATTCATCCCCGAACCGGCATACAGCGTTATGAGGGCCAGGTCGATCTTGAGGCGTTCGGGCAGTGCCTTGCCCTAACCAACCACCCGGTGGTCTATAATGGCGATATCAGGAATACCGAGGATTTCAAAAAATTGTCCCGACGGTTTGAGCATGTCAACAGGTGGATGATTGGCCGCTGGTGTCTGGCAAATCCGTTTCTGCCCCTTGCCATTAAAACAGGGCAAGATGACATCCGGGACAGAATCCAAAGGGTGAAACAATTTCATACAGCCCTGTATGAAGCCTACAGCGTTGTTCTGGATGGTCCTACCCATCTATTAAACAAGATGAAAGGGCTCTGGTGTTATATTTCCTTGCCCTATACCGACTTTAAAAAAAGCGCGAAAAGGATCAACAAAACGCGCCGGCCGGATCAGTACCTGGATCTGGTAAATCTGTTTTTTGAGACAGCCGCACAACTACTGTCAGAAACGCACAAGGAATCAAGCGCCTTTTTTCCCGAGGCTTGCCCGCCTTAGGAGGTGATGCCCCGGACAGTATGCCGTATAGGAGCCCGAAAATCCTATAAAAAGTTTAATTGTATCACCATCCCCAAAGTTTGCCCTGAAAAGGGTTCAGCAATTAAATG
>JAQBHK010000251.1:0-4000 GCA_032127815.1 Desulfobacterales bacterium | reverse complement strand
AAAAGAAAGATGAACGCAATTATCCTGGCCCACAACTACCAACGTCCGGAAGTACAGGATATTGCTGATTATACCGGTGATTCTCTTGAATTGAGCCGCAAGGCTGCTGAAACCGACGCTGACGTGATTGTCTTTTGCGGAGTACACTTTATGGCAGAGACCGCCAAAATTCTCTCACCTGAAAAGACCGTACTGCTTCCCGACGAGAATGCCGGCTGCCCCATGGCCGACATGATCACTGCGGAACAATTGGTACAGGAGAAAAGAAAATATCCCGGCGTTCAAGTAGTCTGCTATGTCAACTCCAGCGCTGCGGTCAAGGCGAATTCCGACATCTGCTGCACCTCTGCAAATGCGGTCAAAGTGGTACAGGCCATGGATACGGACCGACCCATTCTCTTTGTTCCGGACCAGTATCTGGGCCTTTTCGCCATGCGCACTTCAGGTATTAAGATGCACTTTTGGCCCGGATACTGCCCAACTCATATGAAAATTGGAGTCGACGATATTGCCAGGCAAAAGGAGCGCTATCCGGACGCTAAAATTGTGGTGCATCCCGAGTGCCGCCCGGATGTGATCGATGCTGCCGACGAAACCCTTAGTACCGGAGGGATAATTCGGTATGCGCGAGCATACAAGCAAAAAACTTTAATTGTTGGAACAGAGACCGGCATTCTTCATCGACTTGGCAAAGAGAATCCGGCAGTGGAATATGTGCCTGTTACCGAACGGAGCCTGTGCCCCAATATGAAGCGCATCACTTTGGAAAAGGTCCTCTGGTCTATGGAGGAGTTAAAACCTAGGATTGAAATCCCGGAAGATATAAGGCAACAGGCTCTTTTGGCAGTGGAAAGGATGTTAGCGGTGTAATCGCAGCCAAGTATGTCTCAACTGAAAGCAATCAAACAAAACCCCATGTATCGCTTCCTTATGGTACTTACTATTAGTTCGTCCATAGGGCTTCAGACATGGCGAACATTATTCGATAATTTTGCTGTAAGATTTGCCGGCCTGGATGGAAATCATATCGGCGTGATTCAATCTGTGCGAGAAATCCCCGGATTTTTAGCATTACTTACCATTTTTGCCATAATGCTGATTAAAGAACATCGCCTGTCAGCATTATCTATCCTGGTTCTTGGAATTGGCGTGGCGGCAACCGGACTGTTTCCTTCTTATGCCGGCCTTCTATTTACCACCCTTATCATGAGCTTCGGGTTCCATTATTATGAAACTACCAATCAATCGCTAACGCTTCAATACTTTGACAAACAAACTTCCCCATGGGTTTTCGGCAAATTGCGCAGTCTGGCGGCAGCTTCTAATATCATCATAGGCATCATAATCTATTTCATCGCACCCCTCTTGACCTTTACGCACATTTACCTGCTCATCGGAGGCTTTGTTATAGCTGCCGGCTGCTGGGGGTTTTCTCAAAATCCGGTTGAACGCAAGATTGTTCCCCAGCACAAAAAAATGATTTTCCGTAAAAAATATTGGCTTTTTTATTTTCTCACTTTTATGTCGGGTGCCCGGCGCCAGATTTTTGTAGCATTTGCAGTCTTTCTGTTGGTCAAAAAGTTTCAATTTACGATTCAGGAAATTACCATCCTTTTCGTAATCAATAATCTGGTTAACTATATTTTGAGCCCTCTCATCGGCAAAAGCATCATCAGATTTGGAGAAAGAAAAGTGCTCTCTTTAGAATATTTCAGCCTGATTTTCATTTTTCTGGCTTATGCCACTGTGGAATCAAAAACGCTCGTGGCAATACTTTATATTCTTGATCACATCTTTTTTAATTTTGCCATTGCCATTCGCACTTATTTTCAAAAAGTGGGAGACCCCAGGGATATCGCACCGAGCATGGCTGTAGGTTTTACTATCAATCACATTGCAGCAGTTGTTCTTCCTGCTATCGGGGGAATGCTGTGGATCGTTGATTACCGTATCCCCTTTGTCTGTGGTGCGATTTTGAGCATAGTTTCCCTGGTCGCTGTACAGCAAATTAAGCTGCATTGAAATTACAAGCTGAGCAAGGATTGCACTTCCCACCAACCCCAAAGGCCCATAACACATTTAATTTCTTGACACAATCGATGCATTGTGTGTAATTTTAGCATGTTTGGATTCCTCAATCTTTAATATATTGATGGTTTTGGCGAAATAAACATTTCCTTTTTATGAATGTTTTAAGTTTTAAGTATTTGTAAATAAATGTAAAACCATAACCTAAAACATGATGAATTAGACTTTTTATGAATTTATCATATGTTTTACTAGGATTATTATGAAAGACACCGGAATAATGAAATCAAATCTCATCTTTTTATTCCTGTTGTTAACAATACCTGCAGGATTTGTTGTTGCAGCCCATGCCGACACGCAATATGTCTCTGACATGCTGGTCCTTACAATCCGTGATAACCCGGACAATGATTCGAATGTAGTAGGTAATTTGAGAACTGCCGACCCGGTAGAAGTGCTTGAAACGGGCAACCGTTTTATGAGAATACGCACGAAAGAGGGTCTGGAAGGATGGGTTCAAAAGAATTTTATAAGTGCAGATAAGCCCAAAGCTATAATTATCCGAGAGATGAAAAATGAAATAAGCCAATTAAAGGCCAAGATTGAAGAATTTGAAAACAATCGAAATGCCGACCTAGATAAAATTAGGGCCAGCAGTCAGGATGATAAATTAAAAATTGAACAAATCACCGAGAAATACAACACCCTCCTTAAAGAGTCTAAAACAAAGATACCGGCCCTGACAGATGAACGTGACAAGCTAAAGGCAATAAATACAGAGTTAAATATCGAAGTTGATAACCTTGCACAAGATCTTAATAGTGATCCAAAAACAAAAAGGATCCAATTTTTTCTCGCCGGAGCCGGAGTGCTTCTTTTAGGGTTTTTTCTTGGTTTATCCTCGAAAAGAAAAAAATCTTATTATAGTTAATCTGCCACGTATAAAATCGTCAAAATTTAAAAAAATCAAAAAAAAGCTAAAGTTCTGCATAAACTTTCCGATATACATAAAGAAAAGAGTTGTCAGCTCAGAGGCAAACCTTCTGAAAGGATGGGACGCAAAGTTACCGGTCTAAGTTCTGCAGTGCGGAATAAGATAGCGGAATTGCAAAATAAGTATTCAAAAACCCGTCTCCCTTTTGGAAGCGGGTTTTTTAGTTTGGAAACTAACAAAATAGAAATGAGAGACGCTTTAAAAAAAGGAGCAATAATATGGTGAACTCCATCAATAACATTTTGCAGAGTTTGGATCGGACTGAAGCTCGAAATTCGGCTCGAAAAGATGCTTCAAAAAACTTGGATAAAACCACCGGAAACCCCGAACAGATCAATGTCGGCAATACCGAAACTGCTATCGATCAAACAGACGAGGTGAAAATTGTAAGTAAGCGTTCGGAAACCATGGGATCAAATAAGGTTACTATTACAGACCATGACGAGGCTCTTCAGCTGCTTGAGGATATCAAAACAAGTATCTATGAGGAAGCTGAAACTTATAATCAAAACCTGTCGCAGGTGCACAATCTAAACGCTGCAAATCTGACGGGAGTATTATGACAGTTGGTTTTGAAACCAGTTCCAGAATTATAAAATACAGGTGGACTCATGTCGACATTCATAGACAATTTTCCTATTAGCAAAGATACTGGAAAGATTATGCTTCAAGTATGCAAAAAGCATAATATCAGACACGAAAAAGAAATCGTGGATATTTATAGACATAAACCGGATCTGTTTTTTGAAGAAAAAGCTTTTTCAAAAGAATGCTGGAATGAAATATCAACAATTTTATCAGACCCAAGCAACCCATACATGCCAAAAGATTCTGTGATTTCCTTTAAAAAAGCCACATTAATCGTTAAGCGGAACAAATTAATCGATGCATTAGCTGAGTTGAGTAAAGAAATACAACAAATCAAATAGCAAGACCATTAAGTAAATATCCTGGTCCAGAAAGCCAGGCTTTGATTTC
>JAQBHK010000250.1:0-5149 GCA_032127815.1 Desulfobacterales bacterium | reverse complement strand
CCTTACATCAGCGCCTATATAGCCGTCTATTAGAAAAGAACTGCTTCCGAAACCTCAAAACTTTTTAGAACATATGGCCTGCGCTGATGTTAGGCATCTTTAGAGGCGAGTTCGCAAAGCGACAGCAAATTATGTTTTTTGCGGAATCATGAATCCCGAAAGTTGAGTACTTTAACTTTAACTTGATACCGCAATTGAGGCAATATGCCTCAGGTGTCTAAGGTTTCCCTTATTTTTTGTGATAGATCTTGCAGATTGAACGGTTTTTGGATAAAACCGTTGCAACCCCGATTCAATATTTCTGTGGCCTGACCATCGACACTAAACCCGCTTGAAAGCAGAACCTTGATTTTGGGATTGATTGCCTTAAGCTTGTCATAAGTCTCGCCACCTCCCATAGCAGGCATCACCATGTCTAAAAGGACCATAGCGATGTTGTCTTTGTTTTCCCTGTAGATTTCCACTCCCTCTTGGCCATGCTTAGATGATAAAACAGAATAACCTAATTTTTTCAGCATCTGCTGGCCGACATCTATAATTATATCTTCATCATCCACCAGCAAGATCGTCTTTTTGTCATCCTTAATCTTGCCGGCAAATTTCATTTCCTGCGGGGTTTCCAGTTTTTCTTCTACAGCGGGAAAGTAAATACTGAAAGTCGTACCAATATTCTTTTCAGAATCGACATTAATGTAACCACCGTGATTGTTGATGATGCCATACGCAGAAGCCAACCCAAGACCTGTTCCTTCGGCAAGCCCCTTGGTGGTAAAGAATGGTTCAAAGATACGTTCCATGGTCTCTTGGTCAATGCCGGTTCCTTCATCTTGAACAGTTAAAATGATATAGTTACCGGGTTTCGGGTCACAGGATTTGTCGTTTATATCCTTATGGGTGCCATTCATGGTCTTTAAGAAAAGATGGCCGCCTTTAGGCATGGCATCTGCAGCATTAACATACAGATTTAATAAAGTTTGTTCGATCTGTCCTTTGTCGGCCTTTATTTGGTATAAATTTTCAGCCAATTCTTGACGAACCACAATCTCTTTGCTGGCGGCGCCAAAAGCATCCGATGTTTCTTTAACCAGCAGGTTCAGATTAAGGGGCTTAATTTCATACTTTCCCTCCCTGGCATACCCGAGAAGCTGACGAGTCAATTTAGCACCACTATCAACTAATTCCTCAATGCTTTTTAGACTTGTATAGTTGTCGTGATCCGCATCGGTCTCATCAAGCACCAAAGAAGTATACCCAATGATTCCCATAAGCAAATTGTTGAAATTATGGGCTATGCCGCCTGCCAGGGTTCCAATTGATTCCATTTTTTGAGCATAGTGGAGCCGGGCTTGAAGTTCCTTTTTTTCTTTCTCTGCCTGCTTGCGCTCAGAAATATCAAAAAAGACGCCACTAAAATATTCGATTTCTCCTTTGTTATCAAAAATTATCTGTCCTCTATCTTGTATCCAATGTATGTTACCGGCCTTGGATTTGACCCTGTATTCCCTAAGGTATGATGTGCCTGTCTTTAGCGCCTGGGAAATACTTTTCCTCGCAGTTTCAGTATCTTCTGCAACAATAATGTCGATCCATTTCATTCTTTTTGAATTAAATTCATCTGCGGAATAGCCCAGCAACAACTCGACTTTATTATCAAAAAACTCACCAGACCAGTCTTTATATCCTTTGTATACAAGACTTGGAAGATTCATTACCAAAAGCCGGTATTGCTCCTCGCTCTTTCGCAATGCTTGCTCTGCCTGTGCGCGTTCGATAATACTGTTAGCTGCTGGAATTAAGGTAATAATAATCGCCAGCATAAGAGTAGTCGCCAAAACTACCAGCGCAATTGTGGAGGTTGACAACAATTGATTTAGACTGTCTGTTCGGGCGGTAATGTCGTAATAGATTTCAAAAGCGCCGACAAAAGAATTATTTCTCATTATCGGGACGTATGTTTCAACCACATCAGCCGTAACTGTTTGACCTTCAAGAGACGTGGTATTTTTTTTCACAACTTTTGTATAAGCTTTTCCTTGGGCGACAATCTCATGAAAATAGCTGTTTTTGTTTATTGTTCCAATGTCCTTGGAAGAAGTAGAATATATGGTCTCTCCGGATTTTAAGAAGATTTTCAGTTTCATCAATTCAAAATCTGCTGTTATTTTCTGTATTGTTTTCAGTAATTCATCTGTCAGAAAAGCGGTGCTCAATTCATTTTGATCCGGAATAGTCATTAACATAAAATGTTTGGCAGCACGTATGGCCTCATCTTCGGTGTTCGCGATTAGTTGTGCGGTAAACAAGGGATATATATATAAAGTAACAGCGGCAGGCAAAGCTATGGCTATGATTAAAGATACAATAAAGATCTTTCTTAAAGGCCTAATTTTAAAAACTTTTTCCAAGTCTCCCCCTATTGTTTACTCCCATTCTTATTGCCGTTGATATGCTGATCTACTGTAATCCTGCAATATGCTTACATGAAAAACCATATGCTTTAGGATGAGAATAAACAAAAGGTCGGCGGCAGTCCTAAAAACCTTTGAGATTGACCAGGCATCAAGGGCAGATACAAAAATAATGGCGGGAAACCTTTAGGTTACCCTTCAAGGACTATCGTTGCATCTATATCGGCCGACAAGTTGATAACCTTTAGGAGTATAACGGAAAATTTTTTAAAAAATGGTGCATTTGCACGCCTGATGATCTCGTAAAAAGTAAAACGACTACATTTAGTATATTAAGAGGCCATATTGCGCAACATACAGACTATTCATCTTTAACTTTTTGCGGAACTATCACGCGTGAACCTGATTTTTTATCTAAAATCTTTGGTTTCGCGGGTTTGTGCGGTGCAGGCGGGATCATGATTACGCTGCGCACGGCCGGCTCCGCTTGTTGCAGATCCGGTTGTGGGGCGGGGGTGTTGCTGCACGACCAGTTCGTCTTTGGAAAGGGCCGGGTCCGGTATAATGCGAAGATCCTTAATCTGAAACTTATTTTTAAGAATTTCAACATTTTGATTGTTCAATCCTCTCATTTTGGAAATATTGTGCGGATGAACCTTTAGCGTGATGGCGACAGGATTGCTTTTTGCAGGCTTGATAGCGGCCACAGCCCTGTCAAGAAAGATCTCCGAATGAACCAGGTGTCCGAAGGCCGGATGATAGGGGCCGGCCAAAATGGTTGATCCTTCTTTGAGATCGTCCGAAGACTGCAGCCCCATGCGGATGACCGGAATTTTATTGTTTGTAAACATCAGGTAAAGCTTTTTAACAACAGTGACGCATTGCGTAAGAGGCCAGGGTGCATATTCTCCTTGCTGATACCACGCGGCCAGGGGGCTGTCGGCCAGCACTGCCGTAGGATAAATTCTAACAAAATCAGGGCCCAGCCCGGCAATTCTGAGACCGGTGTTAAGCGCTTTGGCTTCATCATCACCGGGCAAACCGACCATCATCTGCAGCCCGATTGCATATTTGCGAGCCTTGAGGAGTTCCACCGCTTGTTCGGTGTCATAAGAGGTGTGCCCCCGGTTTGCAGTGGCCAGCACCTGGTCATCCATAGATTGGACGCCCAGCTCTATGGCTTCCACCGGATATTGTTTGATAGCATCCAGCCTCTGATTGTTGATGGTGTCCGGCCTCGTAGAGAACCTGATGCTGTCGACCTGTCCGTCCTTGACGAACTTGGCGGCTTCGTTGAGCAGACGCTCGATATCATCTGTTTTCAGCCCCAGAAAATTGCCGCCGTAAAAAGCAATTTGAACCGGATGCCGCTGTTTTTGTTTATATTTTAGAAATTCATTGATCCACAGGTGAAGTTGGTCCGTATCCAGCAGATTCTTTTTGATACTTGTTATCGTCGTCTGGTTACAGAAAATGCAGCGGTGCGGACACCCGTAGTGGGGTAAAAACACAGGAATGATGAATGGTCGGTTGCCGGTTGCCGGTTGCCGGTTGCTGGATTTTTGGATACTACTTGGCGGGACGCTTTGTCCGGCATCCTTTAGAATGTAGTTTTTCATGCAAATCTTTAATGATGTTTTTTAGCTTTTGAAGCTCCCTGCAGTGACTCGACTGAGCTTGTCGAAGTCAAGCTGCGGGGTTAGCGCTCGCTGTGCAGTTCAAGTATCAAGAAACAAGCATCCAGCATCAAGTGCCGGCTTTTAATAGTTCCAGAGCTTGGCGGGCAGCATCCTGTTCAGCCAGCTTTTTGCTTTTGCCTACTCCTTCAACATGGAGTTGTTGCAATTGCAGGCGCACCTGGAAGGTCTTATCATGATCCGGCCCGCTTTCGTGAATAACAGTGTAACACGGCATCTCTTGTTGAGTAACCTGGATGCATTCCTGAACCTGGCTTTTGTAATCATGGTTTACCAAGGGTTTTGCGCCGGCATCGATTAATGGTGAAAAATGCTGGTTAATGACATTAAGTGCGGCTTCAAAACCGCCATCCAAATAAATAGCAGCCATGACAGCTTCAAGGGTGTCAGCTAAAATGGAGTTCTTTTCCCGGCCGTTTGTCTGGATCTCTCCTTTGCCAAGTTGCAGATAGAAACCGAGGTTTAGGCTGCGGGCAATCGCAGCCAGCTTGGTTTCATTCACCAGGTTGGCACGCATTCTGGAAAGATCTCCTTCCTCAGCGTCCGGATAACGCTGCATGAGTATGTCTCCGACAACAAGGTTTAATACCGCATCACCTAGAAACTCAAGCCGTTCATTATCCTGCAGGCCAATATCGGCCTGCTCGTTTACAAAAGAGCTGTGCCGCAGGGCTTCTTCTAAAAGATTTGCATTTTCAAATTCATACAGAAGGTTGCGCTGCAGTTGTGCACAATTCGCGTTTAACATTTATATTCCTATTTATTTAGCCCTGA
This sequence comes from Desulfobacterales bacterium, assembly GCA_032127815.1. Taxonomy (GTDB): domain Bacteria; phylum Desulfobacterota; class Desulfobacteria; order Desulfobacterales; family UBA11574; genus Desulfatibia_A. The sequence continues at coordinate 270 of JAQBHK010000250.1, read as the reverse complement.
AAAACCTGGTTCTCTGGGCCAAGTCAGAGCTCTCTAACTCTGTCTTGGAGTTTTGTGTCTAAAATCACAAATTCCAAGCACCAAATTTCAAATAAATCACAAATTACAAGTCACAAATTCCAAACAAGGGCTAAAACCATTTTTTTATTCTTTTGTTTGTTATTTGTATTTTGTTATTTGGGATTTCCCCTTTTGGTCATTGTGATTTGTTTGATATTTGATATTTGGAATTTAATTTGCTCATTTGAGATAGGTTCACCCCTATGGGGT
>JAQBHK010000249.1:0-2829 GCA_032127815.1 Desulfobacterales bacterium | reverse complement strand
CGTGAAATATTTAATGTAATTAGCAAACTGAACGCTTCAGGAACCACGAAACTGCTTGTGGAGCAGAACGCTAAGGCCGCCCTCAAAGTTGCTAACAATTGCTACGTACTGGAAAGGGGTGAAGTTGACCTATAGGGTTTGGCCGCCGAGCTTCTGGATAATCCCAAGGTGAAAGAGGTTTATCTGGGAGGGTAATCTCGCCTTTGTAGTTCAAAGGGTGTAATAGTGTCGCCGATTTGACGTAGCGAAGCGAAGATTTATCCGCCTCTGGAGGACCCCGCTAATCGGGGCGCCGGTCCTGTCATTTCCTTGAAGGGCGATATGAATACCACTATGTCGATGTGGCCTGATATTTGGTATGGAGAGATGCTTTAATATACCGTGGGAAGCCGCGGAAGCCATTCCAAATATCGGGCCACGGGCAGCGCTTTCGTATCCGATCGGCATATCGCCCTTCAAGAAGACAACAGGACCTCCGTAATGCAGTGATCAGTAAGAAAAACTGATTACTGCTTACCGATAACTGATCAATGACATTTGTGCCTTTCTGCCTTTGTGGCTGAACAGAAGGCTGGATTATTTGTTCTTGCTTATTTTGTTATGATTTGACAAAAAAAAGTTAATTGTCTATATTTTATCTTGACACTGACTGCAAATAATGAACTCCGAAAAAACAGAAAATAATCAGATAAGTTCTAAGGATAAAAACAAGACGATTATTCAATTGATTTGGGGTGTCGCACTTGTTCTGGCAGGCATTGGAGTCTTTTTCAGGATACCCCAGGTAATGCCTCAGATTGCAAAGATCGAACAGTTTTCCGGGGTTATGTTTTTCATACGCTTTTGTTTCTACTTGATAGGTATTCTGCTGATCGGTGGTGGATCGAAGAAAATTTATAGTAATTACAGCAAGTAAAACGGCAACAGGTCCGGCCTTCAAGCTTGACGGTCTTTTAACGGTAAAACTAAAAAAGCGCAGGTAATTAAAATGTTACAGGATGCTAAAGCTTCCAATAACAAAGCAGGCAGTGAGCAGCAGCTCAAATCCGAAGTAGAGTACCGCAAAAATCTTCAAGAGATTTGCAACAAGATATATGCGGCTTCAAATCTGGATGGGATTCTGGTTGATCTCAAGGACGAAATCACCGGTCTTTTTGAGTGTGACAGACTTACCGTTTATGTGGTCGACGGAAAAAGCCGGGAGCTTGTCTCTAGATTTAAATCCGGTGACGAGGTGGCCGAGATCCGTATCCCCGTGTCAAACAGCAGTATTTCAGGATGCAGTGCTTTTAAGCAGAAGCTCATCAATATTAAAGACGTTTATGACGACAAGGAAGTGGCGTCCATTGATCCGGACCTGAAATTTGATAAAAGCTGGGATCAAAAAACCGGTTACGTCACCAAGCAGGTTTTGGTTGTTCCGATCATCTTTAAAAAGTTTCTGCTGGGTGCCATTCAGCTGATCAACCGCACCGACGGCAGTAGCTTTACAGCGCTTGATGGGGAATCGGTCACCGAGCTGGCCAAGATACTGGGGATTGCACTGTATAACCAGAAGCGTATGGCAAAATCCCGGCCGACCAAGTTTGATTATTTGCTGGAAAATAATATTCTGACCCAGAAAGAGATCGATAAGGCCATATCCGATGCGCGCCAGCGTAAAGAGCCGATCGAAAATGTCCTGATGAATGAGCTTAAAATATCGAAAAAAGATATCGGCCAATCTTTGAGCAAATTTTGTAGAGTACCGTTTGTGGAGTTTAACAAAAACGCACCGATTCCCGGTGACCTGCTTGCCGGCCTGAAAGTACCTTTCATGCGCAAAAATGCCTGGGTTCCGTTGAAAGTCGAGGATGATAAAATTGTTATCGCCATTGACAACCCCAATGATTTGCAGAGGATCGATTCAATCAAGGCGCTCTTTGCAGGCAAAAAGCTGGCCTTCAATGTGTGCTTGAAAGACGACATCCTGGAATATATCGGTATCTTTACTACGGATGAAAAAGAGATGGCTTCCATGGATGAGATTATGGCCCAGCTTGCGAGTGAAGAAAGCGAGATTGAAGAGGCCCAATCTTCCCTGGGAGAGGAAGACAGCGCCGTGGTTCAGCTGGTCAACAAAGTCATCATCGACGCCTATAACCGGGGAACATCCGATATCCACATCGAGCCCTATCCCGGCAAACAGAACACCCAGGTGCGTATCCGGGTCGACGGTGCCTGCCAGGTATACCAGACGCTCCCCTATCAATACCGCAATGCCATTTCATCGCGTCTTAAGATCATGGCAAATCTGGATATCGCCGAACGCCGCAAGCCCCAGGACGGTAAGATCCAGTTTAAAAAATTCGGAGGTCTGGACATTGAACTCCGGGTGGCAACGGTCCCGACCCAAGGGGGCATGGAAGATGTGGTCATGCGTATCCTGGCGGCCGGTGAACCGATTCCCCTTGACAAACTCGGTTTGGCAGGAACAAATTTCGATAATTTTGTCGAGATCATTACCAAGCCGTACGGCATCATCTTTGTGTGCGGTCCCACCGGTTCGGGTAAAACAACTTCTCTGCATTCGGCCTTAGGATACATCAATAAGGTCGAAACCAAGATCTGGACCGCTGAAGATCCGGTGGAAATCACCCAGAGAGGCCTGCGCCAGGTGCAGGTCCAGGCCAAGATCGGATTTGATTTTTCTGCTGCCATGCGGGCGTTTTTGCGGGCGGACCCGGATGTGATTATGGTCGGTGAGATGCGTGATAAGGAGACAACCTCCATCGGCATCGAGGCCTCCTTAACCGGTCATTTGGTTTTTTCCACCCTGCATACCAACAG
>JAQBHK010000248.1:0-2588 GCA_032127815.1 Desulfobacterales bacterium | reverse complement strand
CCATGGAATTGATGAGGCCGATTTCATACTCAATCCTTTCGATATAGCGTTTTTCATCAATATCGGGGTTCTTGGCCTTTATAATCTGCAGTTTCTTTTCCAGCCCTTGCCGGGTACTGGCTTCAAAAAGCTCCTCCAGGGTCTGTTCCGCAGATGTTTCAAATTTGGGAAAGTGATAACTATGAAAGTCGAATTCAAGATGACAGCGCTTGGCAATATCCACGGTGTTTTCAAGGGCACCCGGATAGTCTTTGAAAACGGCATGCATCTCGGTTTTTGATTTAAAATAAAGCTGGTCGGTTCTAAACTTTAAGCGTTGCGGGTCGTCAACGGTCTTGCCGGTCTGGATACACAAAAGCACATCATGGGCCCGAACATCTTCCTTGTTGAGGTAATGGCAATCATTGGAGGCAACCATCGGAATGGAGAGTCTTTTGCTCATATCCAACAGGGCCTGATTCACTTCTTCCTGAACTGCGATACCGTTGTTTTGAACTTCAAGAAAAAAATTGCCTTCACCAAAGATGTTAAGATAAAAGCGTGCCGCTTCATCAGCCTGCTCTGATTTGCCTTCCTGAACGAGCCTGGGGATTTCACCGTGCAGACAGGCCGACAGACCGACAAGACCGGTACTGTGCTGCCTTAGAACATCTTTATCTATGCGGGGTCTGTAGTAAAATCCCTGGAGCTGGGCTATGGTGACCAGCCGGCACAGATTGCGGTACCCCTCCTGATTTTCAGCCAGAACAATCAGGTGGGTCAGCCCTTTATTGTCCTGGGGGGTTCGATCTGAGATACTGCGCGGCGCTACATAGCATTCGCACCCTATGATCGGCTTTATTCCGGCTCTATGGGCTTTTTGATAAAACTCCAGGATGCCAAACATGGTGCCGTGATCGGTAATAGCCACAGCTTCCATACCAAAATCACGGGCTCGTTTTAAAAGAGGGCGTATCCGCAGGGCACCGTCTAAAAGACTGTACTCGGTATGAACATGCAGATGAACAAAATCGGGTATCGCGTCTGACATTGATATATATATGTTTTTTTACAAAGAAGATTATGAAATCTAAACTTCCAGGCGGTAGTTGGGAGCTTCCTTGGTAATGATGACGTCATGAACATGGCTTTCGCGCATTCCTGCGGCGCTGATCTTCACGAACCGGGCCTTCTCCCTGAGTTCTTCCAGAGTTCGGCATCCAATGTAGCCCATGCCGGACTTTAATCCGCCAATGAGCTGGAAGATATTATCGGAAAGACTGCCCCGGTAGGGGACTCGCCCAACAATACCTTCCGGTACCAGTTTGTCGCTTTCAAGATCATCACCCTGGTAGTATCTGTCTTTGCTCCCCTTTTTCATGGCTTCAATGGAGCCCATGCCCCGATAGACTTTGTAGCTGCGGCCCTGGTAAATAATCAATTCACCCGGACTCTCTTCGGTTCCGGCAAAAAGCCCACCGATCATAACAACATGCGCCCCGGCGCCTAGAGCTTTAGTAATATCGCCTGAAAATTTGATGCCGCCGTCGGCGATCATGGGGATACCTGTTTTGCCGGAGACAGCTCTGCAATTCATTATAGCGGTTATCTGGGGGACACCGATACCGGCGACAATACGGGTGGTACAGATTGATCCCGGTCCGATACCGATCTTTACGCCGTCGACTCCGGCTTTAATAAGATCTTCAGCCCCTTTAGCCATGCCCACATTGCCGGCAATCAGTTCAATATCTTTAAAATTGTTTTTTAACCTTTTAACTGCTTCAATAACGTTTTTCGAATGACCATGCGAAGTGTCGATCAAAATAACATCCGCCCCAGCCTTCAGTAGCGCCTCGGTGCGCTGCTCCATATCTAAACCGACACCCACGGCGGCACCGACTCTGAGCCTACCCAACTCGTCCTTGCATGCATGCGGATATTTTTTTATCTTCTCAATGTCTTTGATGGTTATCATACCGATCAACCGCTCATGCTTGTCAACCACCAGAAGCTTCTCTATCCTGTGTTTATGCAGCAACTTTTTGGAATCTTCCAGCGTAATCCCTTCAGAAACCGTAATCAGGTTATCCTTGGTCATAACCTCGGAAACTTTTTTTTCAAGATCAGTTTCAAATCGCAGGTCCCTGTTTGTAACAATACCTGCCAGTTGATCGCCTCTGGTAACCGGAACTCCTGAAATACGATAGTGCTCCATCAACTTCAGCACTTCATGAACCCGCTGTTCCGGAGTAATAGTTACAGGATCAACAATCATACCGCTTTCAGATTTTTTAACCTTTTCTACCTCAACGGCCTGACTCTCGACACTCATATTCCGGTGTATGAAACCAATACCGCCTTCACGCGCCAGGGTGATGCAAGTGCGCGACTCCGTGACGGTGTCCATCGCAGCGCTGACAATGGGGATATTAAGGGATATGTTTTTTGTTAATCGGGTACTGGTATTTACGTCGCTTGGTAATACGTCTGAGTATCCGGGGATCAATAAAACATCGTCAAATGAATACGCTTCTTCGGGCGGTATTTTTAGCATGGAGTCCTCCATCAAAGGCATTTGCCTGTTGATACTATATTAATAGTTCCAG
>JAQBHK010000247.1:0-15063 GCA_032127815.1 Desulfobacterales bacterium | reverse complement strand
ATGACAGTGTTACGCTTTAAAACCGTTTTTTTGATCACTATCGTGGCCATAATTATTATCCCGGCAGTATGCCGGGCAGAGTATGATTATATTGATATTACCAATCCTTTTTTAAGAAAAATTCCAATTGCCGTGCCTGTATTCAATAACACGTCACCTGACAAAACTGCAGCAGACACAGCACGACAGGCATCTGATTTACTATCCGATACTTTGGAATTTACCGGTTATTTTAAGATGCTTGACCGTGAAGCCTTTCTTGTTGACCCGCAAGCCGAAACTATCAATTCAGCGGTTAACTTTCCTAACTGGACCGGTATCGGTGCCGAGCTTATGGTCACCGGCCAAATTCTGGTTATTGATAATCTGGTTGAAATGGAGCTTAGACTGTACGACACTTTTAAAGAAAAACTGTTGGTGGGCAAAAGATACAAGGGATGGCTTAATGATCAGCGTGAAATGGTGCGCCGTTTTTGCAGTGAAGTGATCTTTTTATTAACCGGTGAAAGAGGGTTTTTTAACAGCGAAATCGCATTTGTTTCCACTGGTTCGGGGAACAAGGAAGTTTACATTTGCGATTTTGACGGTTATCATCCCAGACCAGTCACAGATACAAAAAGCATCACTATTTCACCGGCTTGGTCGTCGGACGGAGAATGGATCGCTTACACCTCATATATCAACGGCAACCCGGATCTTTATATAAAAAACTTGAAAGAAAAGCGCGGCGCTGTTATTGCCAAAAAGGGCATTAATACAACTCCCAGCTGGGTTCCGGGCAAATTTGAATTGGCTGCGACCCTTTCATTTTCAGGCGACCAGGAAATTTATCTGTTGACCGGAACCGGAAAAATCATTAAAAGATTAACATATACTTGGGGAATTGATGTTTCACCGACCTGGTCCCCTGACGGCAAAAATATGGCCTTTGTATCCAAAAGGTCTGGTGCGCCGCAGATTTATATCAAAAATATAGAATCCGGCCGGACTGAAAGGCTTACATTTATAGGGCAATACAATACACAGCCAAGCTGGTCTCCCAAAGGGGACAAGATAGCATATTCGTCCATAAGCGAGGGCCGGGTCAATATCTGGGTAATAGGCATTGACGGCAATGATCCGGTTCAGCTGACACACAATGAAGGGGACAGCGAGTCGCCGACGTGGTCTCCGGACGGAAGCCTGATTGCCTTCAGCTCTACTCGGGAAGGACCCTCAAGAATCTATGTTATGACTGCTTATGGAACTGACCAGCGGCGGTTGCTTACATTGCCGGGTAAGCAGACAGAACCCAAATGGTCACCAAGACTCATAAATAAATAAGGTACTATAGTTTCTAAAAGGAGGTAAAAATGCGAAAAAAGTTGTGGATAATTTTGGCCCTGTTCTTTGTGATCCCTGCATTGCTGTTTACGGTTTCATGTGCAAAAAAGACTGTTAAAGATGACACTGTAGTGATGGAACAACAGGCAGAGGAAGAGGCGCGCATCAAGGCCCGCCAGGCTGAGCAGACGGAAAGACAGCGGAGAATGGAAGAAGAACGTTTGCAGGAAGAAGCAAGAAGTAAGATGATGGCTGTCAAAAACAGGTTTTTGAATGAAGACATCCACTTTGAATTTGACAGCTCAAATCTACTTCCGGAAGCACAGGAAATTTTGAGGTGGAAAGCGGCCTGGCTGCAGAAAAATCCAAATGTTCAGGTGACGATTGAGGGACACTGTGATGAGCGCGGTACCAACGAATACAACCTTGCTCTGGGTGACCAGCGAGCCAACAGTGCCAAATCCTATTTGACGGATCTGGGTATCTACGGGTCAAGGCTGAATACTATCAGTTACGGCGAAGAACGTCCCGCAGATTATGGTTCTAACGAAGAAGCCTGGGCAAAAAACAGGCGGGCGCATTTTACGATTGAATAGAATACCCCGGCTGAACACGATAGCGAGCGAATCAAAGAATTGCTAATATTCTTTACAGCCGAATCCCGCTAAAGCGGGACTGCAGGGATCTTCAATTCTCTGAAGGGCTTATAAATATAGTTAAAATTGGCAAGCGGGAATCGGGATGCCGCTGGCCTGATGTTAGGCATGAGCCCGCCTTTTACGGCGGGCTGTTTTTTGGTAAAACACCGACGGTGTAAATACAATGAATCAATGTGCATTTCAAACCATTGTTTTTGGTTTATTAGGGCTAATAATGCTGCCGGGGTGTGCAAATCAGCAGGATGTTCTAACCCTTGACAATCGTCTGTATGTGATCGAGGAGCGTAGCGCCGCGACAGAAAAACAGAGCCGGCAGTTTGCATCGCGTCTTGATGAATGCATTAAAAACGGGCAGGATCTAAGAGAACGATCTGCCGGCCAAAATGTATTATTCGATCAGCTAAGAGGAGAGATCCGTGTTTTGAGGGGCAAGCTGGAAGAGACGGAATATCTGCTCAAACAAAAAATTAAGTCTTTTGAAGGTTCAAGCGGCAAGCGCAAAGATCAGCTTGATAGAATTGAGCAGATGATAAGCGCAAATATAGATCGGATTATACGTATAGAGCAGTATCTCAATCTTGAAACAACAGAATCCGAATTAAAACTTGAAAAAGGATCCGATACAAAATCCGACATTCGTTATGCCGAAGAACTTTCAGCTGACGAGATTTATAAGCTGGCAAAACAGGCGCTTGTTCAAAATGATTTTGAAACAGCCCGGGAAGGATTTGAGCAATTGCTGAAACGCTATCCAAAATCATCCCAGGCTGATAATGCTCAGTTTTGGATGGGTGAGACCTACTATCTTGAAAAATGGTATGAAAAAGCCATCTTGGAATATCAGAAGGTCATCGAAAAATATCCAAAAGGAAATAAAGTTCCGGCTTCTCTCCTCAAGCAGGGTCTTGCCTTTGCCAGCCTTGGCGATAAAGCTAATATGCGCCTTATTTTAGCGGAATTGGTAAAAAAATATCCAAAATCGAATGAAGCCAAGATCGCCAAAGAAAAATTACAAAGGTTGAAGCCTTGAATGGTAACGGTTATCGGCATAGATCCAGGGTTGGCTGCAACCGGTTTTGGAATCGTCAGGGGGAGCGGGCTTAAGATAGATAACTTTTCCTTCGGCAGTATTAATACTCCGAGTAATATGTTTTTGCCGCATCGCCTTGAAAAGATTTATTCAAGACTAATACTGGTTTTGGAAGATGCAAAGCCGGATCTCATGGTAGTTGAAGACATTTTTTCCGTTGCAAAATTTCCAAAGGCAGGCATAACATTAGGGAAGGTTAGCGGTGTTGTTCTGCTTGCCGGGTGTAAGGCTAACGTACCGGTTGCCGAAGTACCCGTACGCGAGGCCAAACAGATATTGACGGGAAACGGCAATGCCAGTAAAAAGCAGCTTGAAAAGGCTGTGCGCAATTTATTAAAATTAAAAACACCTATTCGCCCTTACCATGCTTCCGATGCTATAGGTTTAGCGCTTTTGGGCCTGTTTCGTTTTAAAAAAAGATAATGATCGGTTACCTTGAAGGCACATTGTTGAAAAAGGAGAAAGAAAGGATACTCCTGCTGGCCAACCAGGTCGGATATGAGGTTTTACTGCCCGCCTTTGTAATGGAGACCTTGCAAACAAAATCTATTGGCGAAAAGATATCCCTTTATATTTTTCACCAGCAGACCGAGCGCCAACCCAAACCGGTACTGATCGGTTTTAATCTTGAAGTCGAGAAAGAATTCTTTCAACATTTTATTTCGGTAGAAGCCATTGGCGCCATGAAGGCGGTTAAGGCCCTGGATATTTCCGTTCGCGAGATTGCCAGGGCCATAGAGGCCAAAGATGTACAAAAGCTAAAGCAATTAAAAGGAATCGGTGAACGGACGGCTCGCAAAATAATCGCCACCCTCGAAGGCAAGATGGACAAGTTTGCATTAATCCGCAAAGTGGAGAAAGAAACGATGCCGGTAGAGGAGGATGCTGCCAAACAAGTCCTGGATGTACTTGTCGGTCAGTTGGGCTATAGAACCGGCGATGCCAAGCGGATGATTGCCGCAGCCAGGCAACGTAATAGTGCGATTACTACTTCTGAAGAACTTTTTGAAGAAGTATATCGGAGCGAGAAGTAGTGAATCCGGATCCAGGGCACCCGGTTCTGATATGACCCCACAGGGGTGTACTTAATCTTAAATGGAGTAAATTAAATTCCAAAAAACAAAAAACAAATATCAAACAAATCACAATGACCGAAATTCAAAATAACAAACTTTGGAATTTCCTTGAGATTTGGTGCTTGTAGTTTGGAGCTTGTTTGTTTTTTGCTTGCCCGCCGTTTTTTTGGCGGGGTGCTTGGAATTTGTGATTTTGGACACAAATTTCTAAGACAGTGCCGGATATCTCTAAGCTTGGACCAGAGGACCAGGTTTTTCAGGACTAAATAAAGGACTGTAAAGAAATACCATGCCAGACGATATCCTATCAGATTCTTTTAATAAGCAGGGTGTACTGACCGGGGCATGCCTGCCGGACGACCGGGAACAGGCAATCCTGTCCCTGCGACCGGAAAAATTTGCAGACTATGTCGGCCAGTCTGAGGTTGTGGAAACCCTTCAAATTGCTATTGAGGCGGCCAAGCAGCGCCAAGAACCGATGGACCATATTCTTTTGCACGGCCCGCCAGGTCTGGGGAAAACAACCCTGGCGCATATAATCGCCAATGAAATGGGAGGAAATCTTACGTCAACTTCCGGACCGGCCCTTGAAAAGGGCGGAGATCTGATCGGCATCCTTACGCATCTTGAATATGGAGATATTCTTTTTGTCGACGAGGTCCACCGTATCCCAAAGACGGTGGAAGAGTTTCTTTATCCTGCCATGGAGGATTTTTCCGTTGATTTTGTCTTTGATAAGGGGATGTATGCCCGCAGTCACAAATACCGCCTGAATCGATTTACGCTTGCCGGGGCTACTACCCGGGTAGGGCTCTTGTCGGCGCCCCTGCGGGATCGATTTGGCATTTTCAGGAACCTTGATTTTTACAGTGAAGAAGAGCTGGTTAAAATCATCAGGCGTTCGGCGATGTTGCTTAACGTTGAGATAGATGATGAAAGCACCGTCGAGCTTGCCAAGCGATCCCGCGGAACGCCCAGGATAGTAAACAGGCTTCTCAAACGGGTGCGGGATTATGCCCAGGTGCGGGCAGACGGAGTCATTATCAGAAGAACAGTTACGGAAGCATTGGCCCTGGAAGGGGTTGATGAAAAAGGGCTCACGAATTTTGACCGTCGCTACCTGCAAACAATTATCGAGTTTTATAAAGGCGGCCCGGTCGGCATCGAAGCTATCGCCGCCACTCTTCAGGAAGAGTCTGATACGCTGGTGGATGTGGTGGAACCCTATCTTTTGAAAATCGGAATGGTCATAAGAACATCTTCAGGTAGAAAGGCATCGGATGCAGCGTATCGTCACTTGGGGCACAGTATTCAGCAAAAAATATTCCACTGAACCATGTCGACAATTACACTCTTAACAGATTTTGGCCTTAAAGACACATATGTGGGTCTGATGAAGGGCGTTATCCTGTCAGTAAACCCGGATGCCGTGATTATCGATATCACTCACCACGTTGATCCTTATGACCTGAGCCAGGCGGCCTTTATTATTAAATCCTCCTATCGTTATTTTCCTGCGGGTAGCGTGCATGTCATTGTAGTGGACCCCGGAGTCGGGAGCCGGCGCGCAATAGTTGCTCTTACGATGATGGGGCAGACATTCCTTGCGCCGGATAACGGTCTATTGACAATGATAGTCGATGAAGGCGATATTGATGCAATCGTTCGGGTCGAAAATTCAGACTATTTTTTGAAAGCGGTCAGCCAGACTTTCCACGGCCGGGATATTTTTGCTCCGGTCGCCGCACATATCTCTCTGGGGGTCGATCTTGAACGGTTGGGAACGCCGATTGCTAAAAAAGACCTGGTCCTATTAAGAATTCCCAAGCCGTATGTCGACAAAAAAGATGAACTCGTCGGAACCATAGTCTCCATAGACCGTTTTGGTAACTGTATTACAAATATTGATTCAGATTGTCTTGCGGCTTTTGTAAATGCCGACAAAAACAAAAAGCTTCAAGTCGCAATCGGACAGAGTAAAATAAAAGGATTGTCTTTAAATTATGAAAGTGCAAGCCTCCGGAGCCCTATGGCCATAATCGGCAGCTTTGGATATCTGGAGATCGCCGTGAATTGCGGTAGTGCTCGACGCTGTTTGGGGGCTGCAAAAGGAGATTCTGTTCACTTGGTATTGACCAACTCTTAAGCTATGCAGCAGTTTTGCATAGAATCGTGGAACGATTTTATTTATGATTGTTGAACTTAACACAGTGATATGTTAGACAAACATACAAGAGAAGGCAGTCTATGAAACGTCTTTCGGGAAACCGGGTAAAAGAGTTAAACGGAATTGCCGTACCGAAACCAAAAAAGAGGGCCAGCCGCTGGACCCTTTTATTCGTAGGAGATCGTGGAAAAGTAATTCCGGTCAAGCGCTTTAAAGGACTGGCGATTACACTCACTTTTGCGGTTTTCATTGTGGTTGCTTTAGCCGTGGGTTTTTATTTTATGTACAGCCGCAAAGCTGAAGAAAATAGGAGCCTGATAAACACTTTGGGAGTTTCACAACAGAAGGTAAAGTCTCTTAAGGATGAAAAGGAACTCCTAATGGTTCGTCTGGTCTTGGCTGAAGCGAAGATTAACGTCGGCCGAATCGAGACAGAAGAAAAAACAATTGAAAAAAAGACGGACCTGTCTAAAGATAAAAACGCTTCTGCAGCTATTAACCCCCCAGTGCCGGATATTAACAAAGTTGTTGAAACCGCAAAAAAAGTTCCGGCTGAAAAAGCGGCTGTAATTGCTCCAGTTATAGAGGATGAGCCGGACATTTCCGAACCAAGCCTGCCGGATGCAGAACCACAAACGGTAAGTATTGAAGAATTGGTGGTTTTGAATACATTAGAAGACAATAACTTGAAGGTAACGTTTAAACTCAGAAAATCCGATAAGAACATAGAAACGATTTCAGGGCATGCCTTTGTCGTATTAAAACATGATAGGGATGATCAGAAACAATGGTTTACAATTCCGTCTGTCTCTTTGGTATCAGGGAAGCCTTCCCGGATCCGCACGGGGCAATATTTTTCAATTTCCCGCTTTAAAGCTATGAAATTTCAGCACAAATACTCGGGTGACCCTAATCGTTTTCAATATGTAACGGTATTTATTTATAACGCAGATGAAAAGCTGTTGTTGGAGAGTGAATTCCCCATAACAGTTCAAGAAATGCCTCCTGAACCGACGGAAGGATAAAACTGTGTTTTCAACTGTCAACAGAGCCGGATTTGCTTTGCACGTCAAAGCCGGCGCAATCATTTTTGTGATTGTACTTGTTTTTATTCTGCCGGTTTCTGTCTGTGCCCAGAAAAGGATACACACCGCTTTTTTTGAAGGTACGGATTACGAACTTAACGTATATCGAATCTACGGTAAAGAACCCGGTAAAACACTGATGCTTATCGGCGGGATCCAGGGAGATGAGCCGGGGGGATACCTTTCCGTTGATCATTATGCCGATACCAGCCTGGCGAAAGGGAATCTCATTGTCGTACCCAGAGCCAACTTTCGATCCATAGTGGCCCGGCGTCGCAAGATAAATGAAGATATGAATCGCAAATTCGCCGAAGATCTCCAAAGCAACTATGAAACTAAAATTGTTGCAATTCTAAAAAAGCTGATCAGTGAGAGTGATTGCCTGCTTAATTTGCATGATGGTTCCGGTTTTTATTCCACAAAATGGGAAGGACCCCATAGAAACCCTAAAAAGTATGGCCAGTCGATTATTGCAGACGTCGATACGTATGTGGATCCTAAAACCGGGAAAACGATCGATCTGGGCGAAATGGCAAGGCTTGTCAGTCAGGATATCAATAAAAAAATAAAAAATCCCCGCTACCATTTTCATTTCAACAACCACAGAACACAGGAAGTCAGTTCCCTGCATAAAGAACAACGAAAATCTGCCACATATTATGCTTTATATACATACGGAATTCCGGCTTTTGGAATTGAAAGCAGCAAATCTTTTCCCCTGGAGCAAAAGATTCGCCATCATAATCTTGCCATCAATGCCTTTATGGATAAATTGGAGATTGTACCCGAAACACCGGGAATTAAGCTTGAGCGTCCGGTACTCGACTATCTGGTCATTTCGATCAACGATTCCCTCCCCGTGGTAGTCAAGAACCGGCAGTCACTGTCGATCGAGGCCGGCGATACGATTATGATATCTCATATTGAGTCCAACTATAAGCGCGGACTGACTGCCGATATTGCCGCTTACGGAACCGTAAGCGATATACGCAAGAAAATCCGTATCACAGAACCCACAACAATTATTGTGCGCAAAGATTACTATTCATGCGGCAGCATCAATATAAAAATAATAGGCGGAGGGAAGAAGATGGTCGCTGGTGCCGCCATATCAGATCAAGCAAAAACAGGCTCGGGCATACTCTTATACAAGATAAAAATTAACGGCGATGAACGTATCTTTGGAAATGAAGAGCACGTCAAGCTCGTCAAAGGTGACAAATTTGAAATTGTCGACGTAATTTCAGATATTGGCAATCCGTCTGAATTGATTGTTAATCTAAAGGGGTATGTGGGAGATCCTGACAATAACACCGGTGAGGACCGGGGATATGTCATCAATTCAGGCCGGGATTTGTGGAAAAGCTATTCTCTGGAGAAAAGAGGGAAATATTATCAAATGGTCGTCGAAAATAATGGTAATACCATTGGGAAACTCTTCTTTGATCTTGAAGACCCGGTTCTGAAATACATCGTTATAGGGACGGAAAACGGCGAGCTGCGCGGTTTGACTCCCGGTGACACGGCTTTGGTGGATGTTGATACGCCTTTGAAGCTGTTTGATATAAGTACTAATGTTGATCGGAATGCAGGCGTAAAGGCCTTTATCGCCGGTTCCGGCGCTGTTAGGCGGCCCGTAGAGATTGGCCAGCCCATGGCAATAAACAACATGGCAAAGAGCGCTGCAGACAAGGCATCATGTAGTTATCGTCTGGAAATTGAGCGTGATAAGATATTCCTCGGTTCAGTTGCTTTAAATTGTTCGCAGGAGACGCATAATGCAAAATAAATCCAAAGATTTTTCCATTATTGATAAAGAGTTGACGGTTGACGGCACTATTTCCAGCAAAGGTAAGCTGGTGATAAAAGGGGTTGTCAAGGGGACGCTTATCGGGGAAACCATAATTATTGCCGAGGAAGGTAAGGTCTTTGCAGATACAAAAGCTTCCAGTATGACCATTGGCGGAACGTTTGAGGGAGAGATCAGAGCTTCAAAGGAATTGATTATTCTTTCTACCGGGAACTGTTCGGGTAAAGTCATCTGTAAAGATTTTGTGGTGGAAGCCGGGGGGGTTTTAAACGCTCAAGTAAATTGCATTACATCTCAGGATTCTAAATCTGGGAAGGAGTTATTGGCTGTTGAAAAATAAATTAGTCTCAATTATGAAAAAGTCGATTGCTGTTTTCTTTGGGTTTGCTTTGGTTTTACCGGCACTATTATTCTGTAGTTACGCTAAGGTCGAAGCTAAAACAGACGGTGCACAGCCTGAGTCCCGCCCCGTCCTGCAAGAAATCGATATTGCTCTGGTTCTAGATAATTCCGGCAGCATGCAAAAAAATGACCCTCAATTTTTAACCCGGGAGGTCGTTACGAATTTTATGGTCGGATTCGGGGAAAAAGCTCATATCGCCATGATTATTTTTGACCAGGAGGCCAAGCTGGTGGAACCGCTTGCAGACCTGACAGGACTGATGGCCAGGGCCAATTTTTTAAAAAGCCTCGATCAAGTAAACTACAAAGGGCTATTCTCTGATAGCCCGGCGGCAATCGAAAGGGCTGTTTATGAGCTTAAGCTAAACGGGCGAAGCAATGCCCGCAAAGTGATAATTTTGTTGACCGACGGTATTGTAGATACCGGGAATAAAGTTCAGGATCTGGAGAAGACCAAATGGCTGAAGGAAGATTTGACCCAGGAGTGCCGGAACGCGGGCATTAAAATTTTCGGTATCGCCTTTACGGAAAATGCGGATTTCAGTCTGATACAGACTCTGGCTTTCAAAACCGAGGGAGAATATTTTCGGGCGTACGCGGCTGAGGATATCCAGAAAGTTTTTGATAAAATCAGCAGCCTGATCAGCAGGCTGCCGTCCGGACCAAAGCTCGCGGACCAGGGCATTATGCCGCTATCACCCCCAGGCGATGCAACAACGGTACCGGCATCTCCACCGGCGGCATCTGCTCCCGGGTTGTTCCCGGCAGCCACATCTAAGGCACCACCTTTGGAAACAGATCCTGTTGTTGCGGTAAAAGAAACACCTTCGCAGTTTAAAAAGCCTGGTTCTTTTGTGCTTATTCTATTAATCGGCATCTTCGTTCTGCTGGCGGCCATTGTTATGCTCATGGCCTTAAACAGGAAAGCCGGAACGTTCGCTCCGGGGGTTGCCGGTCGGTCTGGCAGAGCCCGGTACGCTCCTTCCATGCCTCGGGCTGAACTCATCGATGTCAAAAATATTACCGGTCGCAAAACTCTGAAGTTGAGCCAGAGCCTCATAAAGATCGGCCGGGACACAAACAATGATGTTGCCATCCCCGCAGAGACCGTTTCGAGTCTGCATGCTACCATTGAATATCAGGATGGTTTTTTTTACCTGGAAGATCAGAGTAGTATAAATAAAACCTACATCAACGGCAAAGAAATCGCACCGTATTCACCTATAAAGCTCAAAAGCGGCGATGTTATCAAAATCAATGTATATAAATTCATCTTCATTCTTCCGGATCTTATTCCAGCCGGTGAAACCGTGATAGATTTCAGCGGTAAAGCTGAAACTCAGGTCCAAGGGGCCACCATTATCCGTGGACAGGTTATATCATCCCCGGATGCTACCGGCATGCCTCAGGCCATGTTGATCGATGTTAAAAACATCACTGGCAAAAAGACCCTGATTTTGAATAAAAGTGTCATTAAAATCGGCCGCGGCGTGCACAATGATGTTGCCATAGATCAGCATTCAGTATCCGGTTCGCATGCTTCCATTCAATACCAAGAAGGTTCTTTTTACCTGGAAGACCAGCGCAGTAAAAATAAAACACGGTTAAACGAAAAAGAGCTTGAGCCGCACACGCCGACCAAACTTAAAAGCGGTGATGAAATCATGATCGATATTCATAAGTTCATATTCCTTTTAGAGCAACAAACGCCCTCCGGTGATACGGACGAAAATTGGTAAGTAATAACTCAAGTTTCGCACTCTGATTTAAATCAAAATCCTTAGCGCCCTGGGGTTGGATGATATTTGAGTAATAACCTAATTGCGCCAAAACACAATCTACGCTCTTCCCATCCTTGTAAACCTCGGTGATAAGAAATTGCTTTTTAAGCGAACCCCAAAAAAAATGGTCTCCCAGCCCTGTTGTCAAGTGTTTGCAAGACTCAGATCGGCGCTTTCAAGGGTCTTGTCGGGGTTATACGGGAAGCGCGCCAGTTAGGAACGAAGATTGCGGTAAGCGTCAGGAGTCCGGCCAGGTGTACCCACCACGGGGCCGGCCAGAGCAGGGCGGCGGCGCTGCCGAGGGTCAGCAGGCGGATGGGTAGGCTGATGCGCGTTTCCATGAACCCTTCCAGCCCGACGGCAAAGGCATAAAGACCGAACAGGGCAAAGAAGAAGATCATAAAATCATCGGCCCAGGAGCCGCCGATAAAGGGGGTGTAGGCAAACAGCAGAGGGACGACATACAGACCCTTGGCCAGCTTCCAGGACTGGAAACCGGTGACCATCGGTTTGGTACCGGCGATGGCTGCGGCGGTGAAGGCGGCCAGGGCGACCGGCGGGGTGACATTGGAATCCTGGCTCAGCCAGAAAATGATCAGGTGTGCCGAAAGCAGGGCGTAGGTCAGGGTGTGCGGACTGAGAACCGCTTCGCGGACCATACTGGCCATGTCGACCGGCACAGCATCAACGATTGCCCGGGCGGCAGAGGTGGTCATCGGATTGCCGATCTCTGCCAGATGCTCAGGAGACGCAAGCATGAAGATGGCTTTGGCCGCCTCGGGAATCTGGCCGCTGGTCAGGGCATCAACCAGCAGTCCGTCAGAGATCAGGGCGTGCAGAGCCGGCGCCGAAAGGGTGCCGAGGACGATATAGGCGGCGGTCACCGGCAATCCCATGCCGAGCACCAGCGAGGCCAGGGCAATTAAGCCGATGGCGATCACCAGGCTGTGCCCGGCCCACTCGTTGATCATCAGTGAGAAGGTGTTGCCGATTCCGGCCGTGGCGATGACGTTGACGATCAGGCCGACAGCGCAGAGCAAAATGGCGGTCATCACCATGTTCTGCGCGCCCATCGCCAGCGCTTCGATGATGGCTTTCGGCCCCATGCGGTTGGGGCTGAACCAGGAAGCGACGATGACGGCGACAATAGAGATTCCGGCGGCATAGGTCGGGGTAAAGCCGTAGATCAGCAGGCCGATCAGCACGGTGATCGGCAGCAAAAAGACGATCCCCCCTTTTTTTAACACTTCGAGAGCCGAGATATCCTCGTGGTCCAGCGCATCGGAGTAGCTGCGTTTGGCCTCGATCCGGACAAAGAAGCCGACGGTGGCAAAATAGAGAATCGCCGGCAGGATGCTGACCACCACGATGGTGTTGTAGGAGATCTGGGTGTAGGTGGCCATAACGAAGGCTCCGGCACCCATAATCGGCGGCATCAACTGACCACCGGTGGAAGCGGCGGCTTCAACCCCGGCGGCGAACTTGGCCGGGAAACCGGCACGTTTCATCAGCGGAATGGTGACGACGCCGGTGGAGGCGGTGTTGGCCACCGCCGAACCGGAGATGGTCCCCATCAGCCCGGAGGCCATTACCGCGACCAGGCCGGGACCGCCGACCATTTTTCCTGCGACGGCACGGGCCAGATCAATGACGAATTCTCCGGCGCCGGAACGCAGCAAAAAGGCGCCGAACAGGATGAACATAAAAACATAGCTGGAGGAGATGCCGGCAATGGTGCCGAACAGGGCATCATCTCCGTAAATACTGCGAAAGAGGATTGTTTCCGGACTCAAGCCGGCAAATTTAAAAACCCCGCTGATTTTCCCCCCCCACCAGCCAACGTAACTCAGAGCGATGATGATCAGCACCGGAATGAACCAGCCGGCTACCCGCCGGGTAAATTCAAGGGCACAGAGAATCAGAATGATTCCTGCGATCCACTCGGCGGGAATCATCCGCACGCCCCGCGCGTAAATGGCATCTTCCGAGGCAATGAGGTAGATGGCCGAACCGGCGGCCAGCAACCCGAGCATAAGGTCCGGAGCACGCCAGGCGATGGAGGGATCCTTACGCAAGGGGTAGACCAGCGCAGCCATCAGGGCAAATCCGGCAAAATGCAGGGAATTCTGCCAGAGGGATGACAGTACGGTGCCCACATTGAACCAGATGTGCATCAGAGAAACGGCTACACCGAGTAAGAGCAACAGTCGGGATGGTTGCAGTTGGTTTTCTGTTTCGGTTGCTGGCACTTTAATCGGCTCCAGAGTAAAGCGGTTTTGCGGCCGCCCTCGCAAGAGCGGCCGTGAGCAATAGTTCCGTTATTGTGCCAGCAGGCGAGCGGGAATTTTCATGCCAATTTCCTGGTAATACTTGGCCGCGCCGGGATGCAACGGCAACGGCAGTCCGGCAATCGCTTTTTCTATCGCCATCGCCTTGGTGGCGGCATGGATGGCGTTGAGGAACGGCAGATTCTCATAAGTGGTCTTGGTGATTTGGTAGACAGCATCCTCATCGACGTCGGCGCGCACTGCCAGGAAGTTCGGCTGGGCGATGGTGTTGATAGCCTTCTCCTGGCTCGGGTAGGTGCCGGCCGGAATCACATAGCGGGTCCAGAGTTCCATACCGCCATCGGCTGTTTTCATTTGCTCGT
This sequence comes from Desulfobacterales bacterium, assembly GCA_032127815.1. Taxonomy (GTDB): domain Bacteria; phylum Desulfobacterota; class Desulfobacteria; order Desulfobacterales; family UBA11574; genus Desulfatibia_A. The sequence goes on along the minus strand of JAQBHK010000247.1, from coordinate 1,020 downwards.
CGGTGAAGTCGAGTATGGTGATGTCACTGCCCATAGACGCCAGCGCCTTGGTCACGGCGCTGACCGGCGCCCCGGCCGGGGTGCTCATGCCGGCCGCCTGGCCATTCTGCATGGCGTCCGCCGAGGGGCCGTAGCCGACATAGATCAGATTGTAGTCCTTTTCGACATTAGCGCCGAGGTTGACCAGCAGGACGGTGTTGGAACCGAGAGTGCCGGAATTCTTCTTGCCCAAGGAGAGGGTTTCACCTTTCATCCCGAGCAGATCGGAAACGGTGCCGGTTTTGGCAAATTTCTTGTTCACGGTAAAGTGTTCAACGTTCTGCCAGAGCATGGTGACCGAGCGCAGATTTTTCTGCGGGCCTTCACTTGCTATCGGGCCGGTACCTTTCCAGGCATAAGCACCGTAAAGACCCTGGAGAATGGCGAACTGGACTTCATTCTCACGCAGCAGCTTGATGTTTTCCCCGGAACCGGCCGAACTGATGGCCGACATGCCGATCTTCCGGGTCGGCTGCAGCTTGACCTTGACCAGGGTCGACAGGGCGACGCCGACCGGATAGTAGGTGCCGCCGGTGGAGGCGGTGGCCAGCAGGTAGCTGCGCTCTTCCGCAGCCTGGGCGGTGGCAGTGGAGACCGCGCCAAACAGCAGTGTTAGTGCCGCGACGATAAAAGTGACTTGTCTGATCCGCATCATCATTTTTTCCTCCTTGCGTTTAAAAAGTTATTCCGGATTGGATAATTCCCCCCGGACTAGTTATTTAATATCTTAAGGTTGATGGAGCGTAGCGGACTTGTGCGCCTCCGGCGTAAATCCCGCTCAGCGGGGCTGCAGGGTTCTTCAATTGTCTGCAACCGCCACCCATGCGCCAAAGCCCTGCTTGGATTCCAGCAAGCCGTCGTATTTCAGTTTGGAAAGAGCTGCGGTGCGCCACGAAGTGTAAAATAACTGGCATCTGAAAGTGATCGCATCGAAAGTGTAGACCCAACACATCGATTATCGAGTCTTGTGCAGTGTCTGGT
>JAQBHK010000246.1:0-5075 GCA_032127815.1 Desulfobacterales bacterium | reverse complement strand
GGCGAAGATGGCTTCGGAAATATGCTTTTCAAGGGCATGCATCAACAAAAGGAGCATAAAACCGCCGAATATGAGCATATGCATCAACCAGCGCGTAAAATCCTCTTTGAAAATTCTGGCCTGCAGAACCACATCAAGGATAAAAACCTTGATAAGGGTAAGGATTTTTGCACTGAAAACGACGCCGGCAATCCCTTTGAAAGCCTCACTTATTCTCTCCGAAGTTGTGAATTCTTTGGCGGCGACCCCGATCTTGCGTGAAAACCAGGTCGAGATTTTGTAGAGTAGTCCAAGGGAGAAAATAGCAAGTGAGATATAGAGAAGCGTAAGAAAAACCATTTACCAAATCTCCTTCATTGTTTGTCCAAACCCTGATGCTTTGCACCCGGTCGCAAACGTAAAAATGTGCAACCTGTTACTATTCAGGCATTTTGCCACAAAGCCATCAAGTCGCTAACATAATAAATATATTGCATTTTACTTAACCACTCTGTGTTGCAACACCTGAAATTGAAATGGTCTAAAACTAACACAGTGAAGTATCTTTCTCAACAAGAAATTTGCGGACCTATAAACCATGATAGTGCCGTGAAAAGTCTATATGTTGTGTAATATTTAATTTGCCTTAACTTTGTACTGAAATTGCCGATAAATAAATATAAGAGCTTTGATATAACTGGCATTTCTTGAAATTTTGGCGGTTTCCGGTATGCGCTGTTCGGATGCAGTTTTATTAAATTACCCCTTGACAAAAGTCTCACAATGTAGCACTTTTCGTAAGGTTTTATGAAGTCGTCCAGCGTCAGCGGCCAAATACTTTAAAAAACCACCTGAAAAGGCTTATAACCGCCAAGGGCTTTTTTTTAACTTTTAAACGTTTGTAAAGAAGGAATCGAATAACACCATGGAGACTAACAAAAATTACTCATTAGCAGCCCCTGTAAAAACAAAGGATCTGGATTTCAATTTTTCTGCGGAAATCAAACAAAAACACGGAGTAGACATTAACAAGTGTCTCCATTGTCGAACATGTGCCGGCGGGTGCCCGTTTCACATGGCAACCGACTTCCCGCCTAACGGTATCATACGGCTTGTTCAATTGGGCTTTAGAAAGGAAGCTCTGGAAAGCTCAACCATATGGCTTTGTGTCGGCTGTCACACCTGTGCGATTCAGTGCCCCATGGCAATCGATATGGCTGCCTTCATGGACGTATTGCGCCAAACAGCAATCAGAGAAGGAGCTTTGGTGGCCCAACCGGATATTTTAAATTTTCACAGGGATGTCTTGCATACCATCAAGCGTTACGGGAGAACCCACAAACTGGAAGTTATGCTGCGATACAAAGCTCGTAAATGGGACTGGTTTTCCGACATTCTTGTAGGAACCAAAATGTTTGCTAAACGGAAACTGCATTTGATGCCGTCAAAGGTCAAAGCTATCGCTGAAATCAAAAAAACATTTCAGCCCAAAATAGACGGAGTTGTTTATGAATAAGAGACCTGCTATCGATGTATCCTATTTCCCCGGTTGTTCCCTGGCCTCCACTGCAACTGAAAATAATCTTTCGCTGATCAATTTGTTCAACCGCCTGGGCATTAACCTGGTGGAACTTGATGACTGGAGTTGCTGCGGCAGTTCGTCGGCACACTGCATCAATTCCGAACTTGCTTTTGACCTGGCAACCCGCAATATCTCCTTAGCGCCCCCCGGCAGGCCGCTGGCAATCGCCTGTCCGAGTTGCCTTTTGCGGCTGCGCGAAGCTCAGCATCATTTGCAAAATGATGAAAAAGCCCGCATCAGATATAAAGAAACGTGGGGACGGCCGTTCGATCCTAACCTTAAAATTCAACATTATTTTGAAATTTTAGATACAAAAAAACTTTTAAGTTTTTCCAAAGACCAGACCCAAAAGCTAAAAGGGCTAAAATTCGTACCCTACTACGGATGTATGCTGGCACGCCCTCCCTCACTGCCCCGCAATACAAAATATAATGGTCTGATGGAAAGAATTCTTTCTTCCTTAGGAGCCACCCCTCTGCCATGGGCCTATACTTCCCAATGCTGCGGCACCTTCCTGTCGGTTGCCCGGCCGGATATTGTAACGCCGCTGGTAAACAAAATTATTCGCGGTGCCAAAGATGCAGGTGCGGATTTTATCATCACAGCCTGTGCAATGTGCCATCTGAATCTGGAAGTGCGTCCTACCGTAAAACCGACGGTTCCGACCCTGCACTTTACCGAGATTTTTTCCCTGGCAATGGGAACGGATGATCATACGAAATGGTTTTCAAAACATCTTGTGGATCCACGGCCGCTTTTGAGATCCAGAGGCCTGATCAACTAAAGCCCTCTTACATCCCTAAATAGATTTTATCAGCCGCTTGGTGGGATTGGCTTAATCAGTGACAATCGGCCTGTAAACGAAAGTATGTTCCACGACTTTAAGCTGCTTCTCGATTTGACGGGTAGAAATGACGAGTTGCCCGCCGAACCTGCTCCGATTTATTATCTGACCGAGTTGAAGACACATCTGTTGCAAAAACTCATTGAACCGCAGAATTTCTTCGTTACGCAAGAGGCTGCGCACGTCCTTTTCAAGATACAAGAAACATATTCCGCGCAGGACTTCTCTTTTCTCAATAAAAGTGACCTTTTGACTCAAGTCAACGAAACGCTTTATATTTTTGTGTATAGTATATTAAATAGTATGGTAAAAGTTTATTTAAGCACACTTTAGGTTTAAAATTTCATCTTTATGCTGTATTATCTACTTTAAAAAGATGTTTAAAGCTCGAAATCATACATCTATGCATTTAAAAGAAGCTCTTTAGCTTTTTACGATAACGTCTGCAAAAAATGAATAAGAATCGACAGATACCTTCCGGCGGTCCTTTAAAAATAAAGGAAATAGACGTTCATTTCGCTGCCGAGGTTAAAAAGCGATCCGGTGTAGAATTTGCCCGATGTTACCATTGCCGGTGCTGTGCCGGCGGCTGCCCTTTTTATGATGCTATGGATTACGGCCCCAACGGCGTCATCCGCCTTATCCAACTGGGTCTTCGAAAAATGGCTCTGGACTGCACCACCATTTGGATCTGTGTCGGTTGTCATACCTGCACGATTCAGTGTCCCATGGCCATCGATTTGTCCGCGGTGATGGATGCAGTGAGTCAAATCGCGCTGAAAGAAAACGCCGTTTTGGCGGAACCGGATATTTTCAATTTCCACGCAGAGGTAATAAATACTATTAAGCGCTACGGCCGGACTCACAAACTGGAAATCATGCTGCGCTACAAACTTCAAAAACGCAACTGGTTTCAAGATCTGGATGTGGGATTGAGAATGATGGCCAAGCGCAAACTCGATTTGACACCGTCCAAGGTCAAAGACATTAATGAAATAAAAAAGCTTTTCAGATAACAACATGCCAGGTAGCACCTTAAGAAAAATATCCTATTTCCCCGGATGTTCGCTGGCGACCTCTGCCCGTGAAAACAATCAGTCTTTGCTGGAACTGTGCCGCACGATTGGTGTGAATCCTATAGAGCTTGAAGATTGGAACTGCTGCGGCAGTTCTTCAACTCACAGAATCAATTCCCAGCTTGCCTTAGACCTTGCAGCCCGCAATCTTTCATTAGCGCCTCCTGACAGACCGCTTCTGATTGCGTGTCCGGGATGCATCTTGAGGCTGCGTGAGTCTCACCTTCATTTAACGAATAATGAAACCGCCCGCTACAACTACAAGAACAAGTGGGATCGCCCCTTTGACCCTGATCTCAAAATACTTCATTTTTTTGAGCTTTTGGTCGATACCGACCTGGTTAAGTTCTCTAAAGATCGGGGGCAACCACTTAACGGTCTTAAATTTGTCCCGTATTACGGCTGCATGCTGGCCCGACCGTCGTCCATGCGCCATGAAAAAAACTATCACGGATTGATGGAAACCATCCTTTCCGCTCTGGGAGCAAAACCGCTGCACTGGTCCTATTTGTCCCGTTGTTGCGGCACCTTTCTTTCAGTTGCCCGTCCGGATGTCGTCACCCCCATCGTTGATCGCATTGTAGGCGGGGCCATTGATGCGAGAGCCGAATGCATCATCACCGCCTGCGCCATGTGCCATCTGAACCTGGAAATACGCTCGACATTCAAAAAACCGGTTCCGATATTGCATTTTTCCGAGATTCTTTCTTTGGCATTCGGATCGAAAAATTATAAAAATTGGTTTTCACGACACCTTGTGGATCCAAGGCCGCTATTGAGATCCAGAGGTCTGATCAACTAAAGCCCCTGCCCACCCGGCGGGGACCTATCAGGATGCTGACAAAAAGTTTCTCAAGCTCGCCAAGAAGTTTGCCAAGTATCTTGCGGAGAATCATCTCGCCTTTCTCCGGGGAATTTATGGCTTGTAATTTCACGTTTCTGTTAATTTTCAAGCCTAAATTCTCGCATTTCCGGAAAATTTAGGTGAAACTGCCGGATATGAACCCAATAAACCTCTCAAAAACATCAATCCAGCCATAGCTTTCGGCGTTCGTGTGCAATCCGAATACTCACATGCGGAGGGCCACTCTCTGCTATTATTCTCTTATGTCAAGTTTGGGTGAATCTGTTTTTTATCGGGGGTAACACAGGTTGAAAGTAATAGATCTTAGGTAAATTTTAAGCAAGCTCTGCACGAACGTAGTCTCCAGAATATCACCGAATAATTTTATACTGACAAAGACAATTGCATGCCGACAGTAAAATAATTGTACCTTGCTTCTGCCATTTCTCGGAAATTGACTGAGATCTTAACCGAGCACTAATAGCCGCTGTACGACATTAAACCTATTTTATCAATTATTATTAAATAGTTATCTGCTTATTTAGTTTCTTATATTGCTTCTGTTGTCAAGCTTTTTTTATTCTCAAAGCCATGGCGCTGCATCACATTCGCCATAGCTTTGTAGTAATCCCGCTGAACCTTCCGATTCGTTATACGCGAGTACCTCTGAGTAGTTTTAATGCGAGTGTGTCCCAAAAGATCCTGTATGGTCACCAGATCAGCATCGGCATTAAGCAGTTGAGTGGCCAT
>JAQBHK010000245.1:0-18873 GCA_032127815.1 Desulfobacterales bacterium | reverse complement strand
CTAATAGATTACTTTGATCTCTCACCCCGGTGGAACAGTTTTCAAATTCCACCGGGCAGGCAGAGCGCACAGGGGGCGCGAAAATAAATATTTTAATCATAACATATAGTAATCACTTCAATTTGCACTCAATGCTTTACCTTCAAATCATTTCTTGGTATTCTACCTTTGATAGTTCCGTGAAAAGTGAATCGTGAAAAGTCTACTTGTTGTGTAATATTGCCTCTTAATGTACTAAATGTAATCGTTTTACTTTTTACGCATTCATCATCCTTGATGATCTCTTAATTCTTTTTTTCGTGCTTTAGTATCTTACTTGCCCGCCGGCCTGCTTGAAGATGAGGAAATTTCTCGCACCGGGATCAAGCATCTTTTGGAAGCAGGGTTCATTTACCCTGGAATCTTTGGTGATCTTGATGTCAAACCGGGAGATCGCGATATACATTTTCCGCTGCACCCGGCGCAAATTGTAGACGGCGAGGTTAAGTATCTAAAGTAGTACAACCCTAAACGGACGCAAACAAAATGGGCAAAAAACTGTTTGTCGGCTTTATCGTCATTGTACTGCTGATGGTTTTGCTGGCGGTGTATTTAACTAAAGTCAGCCAGCGTTCCCTGCAGCAGGCTGTCGGCACGCATTCTATATTGCTGGCCGAAGAGATGCTCGCGCGTATAAACCATGATATTTATATCAAAATTGAAGAGCTGCAATCGCACCTCGCCGACCTATTACTGCAAAAAACCATACGGGATTCAAACAGAGAATTTGAAAACCTGGACAACATTCAAGCGTATGTCGATCAAAAGGACGTAGAATGGAGGCAGTCTCCCCCGGATAAGGATACGCCTTTTATGCAAGCATTGATCCATAACGAGTTTTCAAACCACCTGAGAAATGAATTATTAAATTTCTACAATAACAAGTATGGATACAAGCTTTTTGGGGAGATTATTGTAACCAACAAATACGGAGCAAACGTTGCACAAACCGGGAGAACCTCTGATTACAGGCAAGAGGATGAAACGTGGTGGCAGATTGCACGCGATACAGGGCTTTATGTGTCCGATGTAGCCTATGATGAAAGCAGCAGAATCTATGCAGTCAATATCGGCATCAGGGTTGATGATAAAAAAGAAGCCTTTATCGGGGCAATTAAGGCCGTTTTGGCTGTAAAGGGTATTGTCAGAACAGCAGAGATTGTAAACAGAAAACATAAAACAACAGAAATCAAATTAACGACCAAGGATGGAAAACTGATTTATGCCACCAAAGTGTTCAAAATGCTCGAAGACGTATCCGGCCAAGAGTATTTCAAAAATATAAAAGGAGCAAACGGTATCTTTATTGCCGCGGAAGGCGGAATAAAACGGCTGTATTCCTATACACGATCTACCGGCTATCGAGACTTTGCCGGACTGGGGTGGATTCTTCTGGTGGGGCATGACGTCGCCGAAGTATTGCAACCCGCCATGATGCTGAAAAACCGCATGATAGCCGCTTCCCTGGTGCTGATACTTTTGAGCATGGTTATCGCCTCTTTCTTTTATGTTTTTATCTCCAAAGCAGAAGCGCAGATCCATCGGCAGAATGCCGTGCTGGATGCCATCAACAAAGTGTTCAGAGAAGCATTGGCGTGTGATACAAAAGAAGATCTGGCGCTCGTATGCCTTGGGACCGCCGAGGAATTGACCGCCAGCAAGTTCGGCTTTATAGGCGAGATAACCCCGGAAGGTCGCCATAGCTGCCTGGCCTTGAGTGATCCGGGATGGGAAGCCTGCCGGGTGCCGGAGCCCCAAGCACCACTATTAATTAAAGACATGAAAATGCGCGGAATCTGGGGCCGGGTACTTCAAGACGAAAAATCCCTGATCGCCAACAATCCCGCTTCCCACCCCGACCGTGCAGGTCCTCCTCCGGGCCACCCCCCCATAACTTCTTTTCTGGGAGTTCCTTTGAAACACAGCGGCAAGACCATCGGCCTGATTGCTTTGGGCAACAAAGAAGCCGGCTATACCATACATGACCAGCATGCCGTGGAAACCTTATCCGTTGCCGTGGTGGAGGCACTGATGCACTACCGGACGGAAGAAGAGCTTGGGGAATACCGCCACCACCTTGAAGCTCTGGTGGAAGCGCGTACCGCGGAGCTTCAAGAATCCAACCAGCAGCTTCAGATCGAGATCGTCGAACGAATGCAGACGGAAGGAGCCCTCAAGGAAAGCGAAAAGAAGTACCGTTCCATTTTAGAGAATATCGAAGACGGCTACTGGGAAGCCGATATCGCCGGAAACTACACCTTCTTCAATGATGCCATGTGCAGGATACTCAGGTACCCTAAAGATGAATTAATGGGCACAAATAATCGCAAATACATGGACAAAGAGAACGCCAAGAAAGTATTTAAAACCTTTAACAACGTTTACCGTACAGGAATATCTACACGCACGCTCGACTGGAAGCTTATCAGAAAAGACGGTTCTGAATGTTTTATCGAAACGATGGTATCTCTGATGAAGGATTCTGACGGACAGCCAACAGGTTTCCAAGGTATTGCCCGCGATATCACCGAGCGCAAGTTAGCTGAAAAGGATAAAAAGAGGATGGTAGCGCAGCTGCAGCAGGTCGAACGCCTGGAGTCTTTGGGCACGCTTGCCGGCGGGGTTGCCCATGACTTCAACAACCTGCTCATGGGTATCCAGGGGCGCACCTCTTTGATGATGATAGATGAAGATTGTTCCCACCGCCATCTCGAACATCTGCGGAGTATAGAAGAATATATTGTAAGCGCTACGGACCTTACCAGGCAGCTTTTGGGTTTTGCCAGGGGCGGAAAATACGAAGTCAAGCCGTCCAACCTGAACGAACTGGTTAAAAACAGCTCTGAAATGTTCGGCCGCACCAAAAAAGAGATTACGATTCATTCAAAATTTCAAGAAAATGTTTGGCCGGTCGCGATTGACCGGGGACAGATCGATCAGGTTTTGTTGAACCTTTTTGTCAACGCCTGGCATTCAATGCCCGGAGGCGGTGACCTTTATCTCGAAACAGAAAACATGACACTGGACAAGCGATATGTCGAACCCTATCAAAAAGATGCCGGCCGATATGTTAAGATGGCGATTACCGATACCGGCATCGGGATGGATAAAGCCACACAAACAAAAATATTTGAACCCTTTTTTACTACCAAAGAGATGGGCCGGGGAACCGGCTTAGGTCTGGCTTCCGTGTACGGAATTATCAACAATCATGATGGCTTTATAAGCGTTTACAGTGAACAGGGGATCGGCACAACTTTCAATATATTTCTGCCGCTTTCGGAAAAAGAAATCGTAGAAGGAAAAAGGCCGTCTGATGATATTTTAGAAGGTACGGAGACCGTTCTTGTTGTTGATGACGAACAGATGATTATTGATGTCAGCACATCTTTGCTGGCAAAAATAGGATACAATCTGTTGACTGCCGCAGGAGGAAAAGAAGCGCTTGAAATTTATAAAGCGTATAAACACAAGATAGATCTTGTGATCCTTGATATGATTATGCCGGATATGAGGGGGAGCGAAACCTTTGACCAACTAAAAGGGATCAACCCGGATGTTAAGGTTCTGCTTGCAAGCGGCTATAGCATTGATGGTCAGGCCACGGAAATATTGAAGCGAGGTTGCAGCGGCTTTATTCAAAAACCTTTCAATATTAAAAGTCTATCCCAAAAATTAAGGGAGATTCTGGATAAGAAATGATTCCCGAATATTCTTCACATCCTTTCCATTGACACAAAATCACCATTATTCTATACTGCTTTTGCGCTAAAGTCAGGCCTTGTTACTCACATTATATCAATAACCGTAGACCTTTATATACCATGAGATTGTGCATACATTGGACATCAGGTCGTTCTAGGTTATAAGGTTCCGGGTTCATAGGTTAACGCAGAACGTTGAACCTATAACGGTAAGCTCTGAACCTTTGAACCCAACTTTTTGATTAGTGATGGAGCGTTTTATCCAAAATTTCACCGCATCATTTATTATTATTTGCGAGATCATCACATATGGTTAAAAAAATAATTGCGGGCGGTCAATCCGGTGCTGACCAAGCTGCCCTCGATGTTGCTATAAAGCTTGGAATTCCGCATGGCGGCTGGATACCTAAAGGCAGGTTGACGGAAAACGGGCCGCTGGAGGACAAATACCAACTTCAGGAAATGGACAGCACCGGTTATAATAAAAGGACCGAACAGAATGTGATCGACTCAGACGGCACCTTGATCATATCCCACGGCACTCTCACAGGCGGATCAGAGTTTACGCGGGAGATGGCTGTTCAACACAATCGTCCCTGGCTGCATGTGGATCTGAACAAATCCATTACTTTTCATGCCGCCCAAGAAATAAGGTCCTGGATCAAGGATCATAAAATTGGAGTTCTGAACGTTGCCGGACCCAGGGCAAGCAAGAACAAGAAGATATACAAGGCCACGACGGATATCTTAGAGACAGCTTTTTACCTGGATATCGTCGGCAGCTCCGGGCCGGACGCTACCGACTTTACCGCCGGGAGCTTTGCAGGCATAAAAAACGACAATCTGCCGCGGACCGTAGACCAAGCCGTTGACAAGCTGCTGGCGAAACTCTCATTGAAAGAGAAAACCATGATCGCGAATATTCCGGAAGAAAATTTGCAGAATCTCTATCACTCTCTGGAAGAATCCATGCGAAACGAATTTATGTTGTGGCTTGAAAATAAGGCATTAATGCAATCTTGCCGCTCGCTTTCCGAAAAACATGATCTCGACGGCTATAACGCCGCCCTGGTGATCATCAAAACGTTATGGATCAGACTGCAGCAGACCAATGTACTGCGCATTGTCAAATAGTGCTCAAATGTATTGATGCATGGACACTAATTAGGCTTTCTGCGAATTAACCAAAGGTGCTATATGCTAAACGTTATTTTTGTATGTACGGGTAATATCTGCCGTAGTCCCATGGCAGAAGGATTTATGCGCCACAAGTGGCAGGAGATGGGACGCCAAGACCTGAATGTCTCATCCATGGGCACTCACGGACTGGATAGATCTCCGCCCGAGGAATACGCCCAGGCGGCCTGTGAGGAGCACGGTTGTGATATTTCATCCCACTTATCGGGATCGCTGGTCGGCGATGAGTTGCAAAAAGCCGATTTGATTTTTTGTATGGAACCGGTCCACAAAAAATTCGTGCAGACTTTTTTTCCTTGGTACCGTGAAAAGGTTTTTCTTTTAGGAGCCTGGCCCGGAAAGGAGACCCGCAAGAGTTCCATCCCGGACCCCATGGGAGGTTCGTTCGAAGATTTCCAGCGAATATTCGCTATGATCCGCAATCATATTGAACGTATCCTGCCACAACTCTAACCCGCATTTCTCACAAGCCTGAGTAACACAGGGACTGCGTTATTCAGCCCTCGAAGTAAAATACTACGCCTTCGGCCTGAAATGCCTTGTTCCTGAGTCGCTCAGTCTCGGGAGAAAACCGGGCAAGCCCGCATTTCGCATTAAGATTTTTTTTTGAATGCTATCTGCTCAACTTGACTAATTGCAGCGCAATTTTGGCAGTCTCTAAAACAAACGGACAATTTTTTTAAGCTCCGGCAGACAAGAGATTCTAAAGTCACTGGCGATTTTGCAGGGTACTGAGGTTGGCCCGTTATCGAGAAAGACCGTTATACTGCCAGCAGCTTGACCGGCCTGGATATCAAAGACAAAATCTCCCACCAGCAGAAGCCGGCTGACATCAACTTTAAACCTTCGCGCTGCCATGAAAACACCGTCAGGATGCGGTTTTGGTTTGACGGGTGTATCCCGGGTAATGACCAGATCAAAGTCTAAAATGCTGACGGCTGCAAAATTTTGCAGAGCCCGTTTGATGGAACCAAGGCTGTTGCGACTGATAATTCCAATAGCAATGCCCTTGGAACGCAGGTATTGAATCAATTCTTCAGCCCCTTCATTGGGCTCCGAGTTTTCAGCAGCAATACTTTCAAAGCGCTCCGTTACGGCCAAAGCTTCGGTTCGCTGCCCGGCAGTCGGTCGGTTTTCAATAAATTCCAAAACAGGAGCGTCAGAAGGACAGCCGATGGTCTGCTTCAGCAGGGAGAAATCAAGGGCGCCGGGTTTTGTCAGGGTGCCGTCAAAATCAAACAGTACGGCATCAATGCAGAACGATCTGTTGATCAATTGAGGTTACACTTCAATTTACAAGTCATAGGGAGTCAGGCTCTCAAAACCCTGGTCGGTGACCAGAATCGTCTGTTCAAACTGGGCCGAAAGCGATCCATCTTTGGTTACGGCCGTCCACTTATCTTCCAGGATAGTAAGGTGTCGTGCTCCCAGATTGATCATCGGTTCAATGGTAAAAACCATGCCCGGAACCAGGGTAACGCCCTCGCCCCGTCGTCCGAAATGAGGAACCTGGGGCGCTTCATGAAAATCAAACCCCACACCGTGGCCCACAAACTCCCTGACCACCGAACATCCCTGGCCTTCAGCATACTCTTGAATAGCCCACCCGATGTCTCCAATGGTGTTTCCGGGCTTTATCATCGACATGCTGCGCTTGAGACTCTCACGAGCCACCTCCACGATCTTTTGGGCCTTAGATCCGGGCGTTCCCACAAAGTATGTTTTGTTGGCATCGGCGTAATAGCCGTTCAAGATCGGAGTTACGTCTACATTCACAATATCCCCGTCTTTTAAAATTCGCTCTCCCGGAATGCCGTGACAAATTACCTCATTCACGGAAACACACACACTCTTTGGAAAACCCCGGTAGTTCAAAGGCGCAGGAATGGCACCGTTTTTAAGAGTAAATTTATGAACCAGGGTGTTAATCTCATCCGTGGTCATCCCGGGCCGGATTTGGGCTTCTACCATATCGAGGGTTTCCAGGATCAGCTGTCCGGCGCTGCGAATGCCTTTGATATCCGCCGGCTCTTTGAGTCGAATCTTGTATTTTTTAGCATACAATCTCTTCAGTTCGGCAGGCTCCAGCTCCATTTTTTCCAGGCAGCATTGCTTATATTTGCGCCCGCTGCCGCAGGGACAGGGAGCATTGCGCCCCATTTTGAAAGCTTTATTTTTCATATTACAGAAAATAATAGGATTCTAGTGCCAGGTCAACAGATTATTGAACTCTCCGGTTTGCAAATCAAGACTTAAGCATCTTAACGTATTGAGATTTGGAACAATTTATTTCTTGTAATTTTCAATGAGATTAATAATAGTAAATATATTGAGGTAAGGCGCCATGATCGCAATTGAAACTATAACAAATCAGGTTCTTCAGAACTGCAACATTGCCGATTCGCAGCATGCCGGCTTATTTTCCATCTGCGGTTTGGGCCTGCGCCTCAGGGATCTGTACAAGTGGGAGAACGGACTTGATCCGTGGATTGAAAAGGATTCTGCCGAGGTTCTTGAATGGATTGGAGCGAAAGAGCAAAAGTGGGAAGAACTGGCCGAAAAGAGTTTCAATGCCATAACAATCATGGGCAGTAAATACGATCCGTTCGATACTGGTGGTATTAATGCAGTGCTGGAGCCACACGGTTTCTTCTATGGTGCCGGATATGCCCAAAGATTGAAGCCGACCTTTTTTCTTGCCGTTGTTGAGAACAAAGAAAAAATCAATGGATACCCGGTCTATATTCTCGGGCGCGAACTCGCCCGGGACCTGTTGACCTTACCGGCACTTCTGCAGGATGATTCTATCCTGGTTCGGCAAGAATCGGCCAAGCTTTACTTGTGGGACCAGATATTCTACATAAAAAAATCAGGACGATTCGCTTTAAATTTCGCCCTGGAAAACTGCGGACTTAAAGAACACAGTCCGGAGGAATTACACCGCAGCCTGGCCGCAATCGTTGCGGCTGAAACCGGAACATACATTTATCATGAACTGGGTGAACTGCAGGATACTGTTTTTAACCGCCGCATTTGGCAAAAAATCATTGCCGCCTTCCCTCACACTCCCATGGAACTCTTAGCCCGAACCGTCAAAGACCTGCTTGCCGATACCGGCGAAAACGGAACACTTCACTATATCATAAGAAAACGCAAGACCGCTTCCCTGGCATTTTATGTTGCTTTTCTCGAAGGCTTATCAAAAGAACTGTTTCCCGAAATTATCGATGCATTTCTGGAATTTACGCATACGCACCACTGGGACCCGGTCATTGAAGCTACAGCTGAAGGTTTCAATACCGCCAGATATCATGCTGAAGCGATTAGTGAAATCTTCCAAAAAGGTATGCAAAAAAATGATAAGCAATGGATTAAAAATGAGATAGCAGTTCGTCTTTTAGTACCTTTGGGGGTGACCTGAGCACCTCAAGTTAGTTCGCATCGCTCACAATTAAAACTGTACAGTACCGAAATAATAGGTTTAAAGGAATTCATCCTAATTTTTAAAAAGTGACTTTAAATCCACTTTTACCCAATATTCCATTATTTCATGGTTCTCGCAAAGGAGGTGTCTATCATGCCCAAACGTTATAATCTTGTCTTTGATGGAAGTATTATGGAAGGGGAAAACATCGAAAAGGTTAAAAAAAATATCGCTGCCTTGCTAAAAATCGATGAAGCCCAATCGGTTTAGTATCGGGCAGCACCATCAGAGCCAAACATATCGGCCGGGATTTTATGGCCGGTTAAAAAAACATCGTTGGCGGTGAACTGAAAGGATATACCGAACTATTAAACGACTCACGCCGGCAGGCTGTTGACCGCATGACAGATCAGGCGCGACAACTGGGGGCAAACGCCATTGTCAATATTCGCTTCTCAACATCGTCCGTGGCCCAGGCTGCCGCCGAGCTTTACACATAAAAGCCTCCGACTCGTGCAAAATCCAGGAAAGAATACCAGCTTAAGCTGAATGCCGGTGTAAACCATCCCTGCTAGAAACTTCACCCGAGTCGTCCTTTGTAATCTTGCCGCCATTTTCGGTTTCATTGTTGTCAAGCTGACGCTGCTTGCTCAGCAGCTTCTTCTTTTCATCGGGGGTACGGGTATCATATTCAATATTAGGCATTTACATTCCTCCTTTAGTATAATCTCGGATCATTTCCCTGATCTTTGGAATCGGGGCCTTATCTTCTTTGACTTTACATAATTCTCCAAAACGTTGCCACATTTCAGGCTCAATTTCCAGTAACACGATTTCAATGTTCTCTGTTATCGAGCTTTCAGATTCTTCCCTTGCGGGCTTCGCAGCTCCCATCGTTGCTTTTTGGAGCTTCTGCGCTTCAGGTTCGGTTTCAGCATCCGGAAATTTAAAATACACGTAAAGTTGGTCGCCGTACCGGATGAGGTTACCAATTTCTGACGAACTCATCCCGGTGGTATCTCCGTCCAGCAGTTTAATCGTTCCTACACGGGCCATATCCAGAATCGTTTTATCAAAGACCTTTCTAATTATCCCTGTTTTTTCTCTGACTTTATCGATTTTATAATACTCCAATCTTCCCAGCTCTGCAACAGCCTGGTTGATTTTATGTTCAACTTTCTTTCTCAACTTGCTCCCTGCGGCTACTTTTTATCACTTTATGGATGGAAACTAGTTAAATTTACGACCGTCCTACCCTTCAGCTTGCCCTGCAGGATCTGATCGATATTATGATCCAACGCATCAAGTGAAATTTCGAAAATCAGACGATCAAGGTCTTTAAGTTTCCATTTGTCGGCGATTTTCCGCCATATTTGAAGACGGGCCGGCATGGGGCAGTTTTGGGAATCTATTCCGAAAAGGCCTACACCCCTCAATATAAAGGGGTACACGGTAAGTGGCAGATCAGCAGAGGCGACGTTTCCACAGCAGGTGACGGCACCGCCGATTTTTGTGGATTTAACGGCCGTTGCCAGTATATCTCCACCCACCGTATCGATGACGCCCGCCCACCGTCCTTTTAATAACGTTTTGCCGCTGCTGTCCAGGACTTCATCCCTGGAGATGACTTCCCTGGCCCCAAGATCGAGAAGAAATTGTTTTTCAGCCGGTTTGCCGCTCGAGGCAACAACCTGGTAACCACTTTGAGCCAGAATCGAAAGGGCCAAACTGCCGACGCCACCGGTGGCGCCGGTGACAAGTATTTCTCCCTGATTCGGAGTCACTCCATACTCTACCATCCGATGAACGGACAAGGCGGCGGTAAAACCAGCCGTACCGTAAATCATACTCTCTTTTAAAGAAAGATTTTCCGGTAATGGCACGACCCACTCTGCCGGGACGCGGATATATTCGGCAAAGCCGCCCGATGTATTCATTCCAAGGTCGTAGCTGGTAACAATCACTTTATCGCCCGGCTGAAAAGTAATATTGTCGCTTTCGGCAATAACGCCGGAAGCATCGATACCCGGTGTGTGCGGATATTTTTTGGTAACGCCCTTGTTGCCGATGGCAGAAAGGGCATCCTTGTAGTTTAAAGATGAATATCGGACATTAATCAGTACGTCTCCAGCGGGTAAATCATCAATCGATTTTTCCATAATCTGCCGGACATACTTCTTGTTTTCAGTCTCTTTTACGACCATAGCTTTGAAGATTTTATTCTGCACGGCTCACGCTTCCTTCCGCTTGAAAAGCTTTTTCCCCCAAAAGTAACTATTGTTTAACATAGGATAGCTGAAACTTCAAATAATTTGCTAAAGATGCTTATCCGGCTCCTTCCAATTTTAGTTGGCAATTGCCGCGAAAATTGCCTGCCGTCATACAACATAATGTATAATCATTAACTTAACATACAAAATATGGTTGACAGGCTATTAATGGCAGGGTAACATTCCAAACTAATGAAAAAGAGCTTTCAGTTATAAAAGTTCAAAGCAATTTTTTAACTTGATTATACCGGAGAAAATATCATGAGCAAAATCCTGGTCATCGATGATGAAGAACAGATTGTACTCGTGCTCACAATGGCGTTATCAAAATACGGCTTCAATGTTGAAATAGCAGCAAATGGCGTGGAAGGAATAAAGAAGTTTGATGAAGGATGTTTTGACTTAATAATAACGGATATTTGTATGCCCTGTCTTGGTGGTAATGATGTAGCTAAGTACGTTCGCAATTCCCAAAAACATTTTACACCGGTTATCGGTATCTCCGGGACCCCCTGGCTACTTGAAAATGATTGCTTTGACGCCGTCTTTACCAAGCCTTTCTCAATCGCGGATCTGGTTGAGGCTGTCAGCAGTCTGACTACAGCAACCTTAAGTTGTATGTCTGTCAGCTAAGTGTTTTTAAAGCTCCCGGCAGCCCCGCCGAGCGGGATCCTCCAGAGGCGGATAAATTTCCGCTACGCTCCATCAAGCTTCTTGCGGGAATGCGCTCGCAGGGCAGTTCAAAGGTCTTGAGATTATACCCATTCATTAATAATACCATCCTGTTTGTTTCCTGACCGCTCGTTCCCGGTGGTCTCATATCCCTGGTAACTTTCTCCCTTTTTTTCAAGTTTTTTAGCGTTAATAGTTTCAAGTTTCGTTCCGGCATCGGAATCAAATAGTTTCGGAAAATCAGACTTCAGCCCTTTTTTTGAGCTAAAAACGGTTTCGTTTTCTACATAAATAGAGACGTTTGCCTGCTCCAAGGTATTGTCCATTTTTTGCCCGTTAGCATGTACGTATGGCCCCTTACCATTTTCGGGCAGATTGAACTGACCGTAGTGATGTTGCCTAATATGACTATTAGTATTGTTAGAAATTTTCATAAAAGCTCACCACCCTCGCATTAAAATATTTAAAATGCAAAGTGTCTATACAAGAAGATTGATAGAATCTTGTGGCTGCCCGGTATCTTGCTGTGACGACGACTCGTTTACTAAATAACCTTTGGCATTATATGACTCCATTTCAACGCCGCTGTATTTTGAAACATCCATACCTGCCGATTGCCGAGCAACATTTGTTTTGCGGCTGTCAAGATTAGAATCGTCACTTTTAGCCGAATCTTCGACAGCTCTCGGATCTTCGGTTTCAAGATTTTGTTCTAACTTGATATCCGGAGCTTGTGGTACAGGCAGACTATTTATAGCATCGGTAATCATGTTTATTCCCCCCTGTTTCGTGTAAAAATTTCAATAAAAAAACCCGCTTCCGAAAAGGGAAGCGGGTTGTATTCTTTCAACCTGGCAACCCCGCTGTCTTATCCCGCCTTGCGAGACTTAGACCGGAAGCTTTGCGTCCCATCCTTTCGGAAGGTTTGCCCTTCAGCAAATCAATTGACACTTGTCTACACATTACATATCGCCACTAAACATTAAAAACTTTAATGTTTTTTTAGCCATATTTCTATTTAGCAATAAAGCCAATTGCTTAGATGGCAATTTTGCAACTTCACAATCACTTCGGGGAAAAAGGCTTAAGCGCTACAGAGCCTACCAAAGGAAAGATATTCTTTTTTATCCTGGCGACAACCGATCGGGCCGTTTCCTGTGCCCGGTCGGCAGCGGCGCCTTTGGTTTTATATGGCGCATCTGAAAGCGTAAGTTTTCGATCCAGTCTGGACTGATGTTTTTTGACAAAATTTGCGGGCAGGCCGTCGGGAATGTCGACCCCTTTCATGACAGCCCACGCCATGGTCCAGGCCCGGGCCACATTCATGACATTGTATCCGCCGCCGCCCAGAGCCACCCATTTAAGCCCCCAGGATTTGATTTCCTGCACCAGCCTGACAAAACCGTTGGTAGTCAAATTCAAGGAGGCCAGAGGGTCTGTCGTCAAGGTGTCTACTCCCAGTTGGGTAACCAGCACATCGGGTTTATAAGCCCGGACAAGCGGCGGCACTACTTCCATAAAGGCCCAAAGATACAAATCGTCATCAGTTGCGGGCGCCAGCGGCACATTGACCGCGTATCCCCGGCCGGGCCCTTCGCCCATATCATCAGGAAATCCGGTGCCGGGGAAAAGAGTGTGTCCGTGCTGGTGAAGAGAAATGGTCAAAACCTGATCCGTGTTATAAAACACCGCCTCAACACCATCGCCGTGATGGACGTCGATGTCCAGATAGATCACCCGCAAACCATCCCGGATCATCCGGGCTATCCCTACCGCCGGATCATTGATGTAACAGAATCCGGAAGCTCTATCAGGTAGTGCATGGTGCAAACCGCCCGCAATATTGAAGGCAATCTGCTTGTTCTTCTCCCTTACCTGGCGAAAGCATTCCAGGGTTGCACCGGTTACCAGTAAGGACCAGTCATATAAACCGGCAAATACGGGGTTGTCACCACTGCCCAAGCCGAATTTCCAAGCCTGTGAGGGCGCCTGCCCGGTATTGGCTTGCCGGAGTATTTCCAGATATTCAACAGAGTGAACAGCTTGAACATCCTTTTCATCGGCCGCTTGAGCTTCTACCCAGGGCGTTGCTAAAGTATCAAAAAGCCCATAGGCACCAATCAAATCCATGGTTAACTGCAGCCTCTCAATTTTAAGGGGGTGGCCGGATCCGTAACTGTGACGGCCAAACTTTTTGCTGAAAACAAGAACTGCTTTGCTGGCTTCACTCATGTCATCTCCTCTTTCGACATTCCCATGAAATGCGAACAGTCACATTGATTTGTTTGCTAAAACCTAGGTTGAGCGGTTCAACGTTCTACTTGTAAGCGTTCAGAGGTTCAACGTTCTGCGTTCTGCGTTAACCTTTGAACCCAGAACCTTTGAACCCAGAACCTTTGAACCCAGAACCTTTGAGCCCAGAACCCTGAACCTAGAACCGATCAGTTTAGGTAAAAGTAACCGCAGACAAACACAGAGGTTTTGCAAAGGTCTCTATTTGTCTGCATGTACAAGTTCAATCAGCGTCACCTCGGGAGCAGCCAAGAAACGGATCGGCGGTCCCCATGTACCGGAACCTCTGCTTACATACAACCGAGAATTTTTCTCAAGGTGCAGCAATCCGGCAATGTGCGGATAATAGATCATGGTAATCAGGCTGAACGGAAAAATCTGCCCTTTATGAGTATGTCCTGAAAGCTGTAAATCAAAAAGACCCAAAGTCTCTTCATCCACCAAGGGCCTGTGTTTCAAAAGCAGGGTGAATTGTCCAGGGGGCAGCTTTGCGAGCAGCGTTTTTTCAGATACATTCTTTGCTTGACCATAGCGCTTGGCGGTCACATCGTCGACACCGGCAATATTCAGCCAGCCGGAAACGTTCAAACTCTCTCCTTGTAATACAACAAAACCGGCTTTTTCGGCAAACTCAAGGAAGCGGTCGAGCCCGGCATAGAATTCGTGGTTTCCGGTGATTGCGAATTTTCCATGGGTTGTTGGAATTTCTTTGAGCATACTTGCCAGGCCTGCAAGGCTGTCCATCTGCCCATCGAAGAGATCGCCGGTGGATACCAAAATATCAGGCTTGGCCGCTCTGACCCTGTTAAGAATTCTTGCCATTCTTTTCTCTTGCACCATCAGCCCGAGATGTACATCAGATATCTGAACAATCCTGGTCCGGCCAACGTGTTTAGGAATTTTTTCGGATCGAATGATTACGTGCTCCGTACGGATAGAAATGGCCTCAAACGCTCCGTAAACGGTGATGATGACGGCCAAAAGCACTGCGATATAAAAAGAGTATGGCTGGGAAAGAGTTATCGCGGACAAGTCGAGCGCAAATATCTGCCTGCCGCCATGGATGAGGAAACGATAAATATCCAGAACAAAGGCCACGGAGACGAAAATAAATAAAAATCCCATCCAGGTGTAACCGATATGGGCCAGAAAACGGGCAAACAGCTCAAAACCATGTTGTTCGGCAGTACGAATCAGGATGGGGGCCGCAACCATGAAGGCCATGAACACGGCAATGATGGTGCCGGCCCCTAAATGCAAGGACAACGCCCGCCGCAGCTTCAGAAAGGCATAGAGGTGTAAACTGCTGTAAATGCTTAAAAAAACCGCTAAAAAAATGATGTGCCTCATAAGTTGATGACCTTATCACGCAAAATAAATGCACCTGATTTAACGGCACTTTCCCTCACCGGTAGCGCTTTTCATCAATTATTCATTGTTATAAATCAACTTAGTCGATATCGCTTTCAAAGTCATTTAGTTTCTTAATTCTATCAGCTGTTTTCGACTGCCCGAAACCTTCTCAATATTGGAAAACGCTTGATTAAAAACCTGCTTCAATAATAAAATCGTGTTACGATTTTATAAAACTCCCACAAGCACGCTTGCGGGATCTAACAAAAGAGGCAAACATGAACCCAACAGAAATTAAACAAGCTTTGGAACACTGCGAGTTTTTCGAGCGGCTTGAAAAAAATGATATATCCGAGATCGCCGGACTCTGCCAGGTGAACACGTATGAGGGTGGTGAATATGTTTTTCAGCAGGGTGATTATGGAGAGCATCTTTATGTTGTTGTTCAGGGCCGCGTACACCTTGTAAGATCTGTTGATCTGGGTGCCCGCAAAGGAGAAGTGGTTATTGAAACCCTTGGCAAGGGCAGGGTGTTGGGTTGCTGGTCAACGCTGCTGAATCTGCCCCACATCCTCATGGCCTCGGCTGCCTGTCAAAAGCCGACAACAACCCTGACAATAAAGGGAGCTGATTTAAGAAAAATTATGACTAGTAATGCCACCCTTGGATTCGATATAATGGAAAGGCTTAGTTTTCTTCTCCGGGACAGAATCCAGGCCGCTTACGGCGCCATGGAAAAAATATAGCCAAGCAATCGCAAACTGAGACCTTTAAAAATCAAGGATATACAAAGAATATGGGCCCGGAGGACCATGTTTTTAGGACTAAAGAATCTGGCTCAAAAACAGCTTGGTTCTGTCATGGGTGGGATTGGATTGGTAAAGAAATGTTCCGGTGATCCGACTTCCACAATGGCACCTTCATCCATGAAAATAACGCGATCGGCTACTTCCCGGGCAAAACCCATTTCATGGGTAACAACCGCCATTGTCATGCCCTCTTTTGCCAGGGTTTTCATTACGTCCAGCACTTCGCCGATCATTTCAGGATCCAGTGCCGAGGTAGGCTCATCAAAGAGCATGACCTTGGGATCCATGGCCAGAGCCCGGGCAATGGCAACGCGCTGTTGCTGGCCGCCGGAAAGCTGGTCCGGATAACCATCGGCCTTTTCCGAAATGCCCACCTTTTCCAGCAATGCCATGGTTTTGGCAGCAGCTTCTTCTTTAGATCTTTTACGAACCACTGTCTGCGCCAGGATAACGTTATTAAAAACTGTTTTATGGGGAAAGAGGTTGAAGGATTGAAAAACCATCCCGACTTTAGCCCTTACCTTATTGATATCTGTTTTGGGATCAAGGACATCAACGCCGTCAATATAGATATGGCCCTTGTTGGCTGTTTCCAGCCTGTTAATACATCGCAGTAAAGTGCTTTTCCCGGAACCGGACGGGCCGATGACAACGACAACTTCTCCGGCTGCAATTTTGGTCGATACATCCACAAGAGCCGGAATCTCGCGCGTGACAAAAAAAGTTTTAAAAACATTTTTGACTTCAATCACTGGGCTAAGGTCCTCCTTTCCACATACTGCAAAAGCATGGAAAGAGAAAAAGTTAGTACCAGATATAAAAGCGCACATACAAACCAGAGTTCAAACGGCTGCAGGCTTGTCGTCACGACTTCCCGGGTGGCCTTTGTTAATTCGCGGATAGCGATAATACCAAGCAGGGAGGAGTCTTTGATAAGGCTGATAAATTGGCCGGCAAGGGGTGGAATGATGCGTCGCAGGGCCTGGGGAAGAATAACGTGCATCATGGACTGGACATAGGTCATCCCCAAAGAGCGGGAGGCCTCTGTCTGGCCGCGATGGATGGACTGTATACCGGCTCTGACCATTTCAGCTACATATGCCCCCGTAAAACAGGCCAGCGCCGCAACCCCGAACCAGAGGGGTGGAATCTGCCCAAATCCTTGTTTTGCCAGCAGTGAATTAATAAGCGTGCCCAGAAAAAATACCAGATAAAAATCTGGACCAGCAAGGGGGAGCCCCGGATCAGTTCAATATAGGTTATCGCCGACCATTTTAAGGCCGGATTGGATGCAATACGGGCCAGACCGGCAAAAAGACCGATGAAGATTCCAAAAATAATTGCAACGAAGCTCACTTTTAGTGTGAGCCAGAGTCCCTGTAGCAGAATGCCCACGCGCCATTTTTCGTGTTTGGCCAGTACATCCCCGGGATAAATAAAGTCGCCTTCTTCTACACTGACACTTTCCGTTGGAACGCTGTAAGATTCAGATTCATCCAGCCCTTTAACAACTATTACCACCTTCGCATCTTTTGTGGTTATACTTTCGACCTCTCCATCTATCTCCGCTCTGATTTCAACCTTGTCCAGATAGCAAAAATACTGGGGGATTCGGTACCAGCGCCAAACATAATCGATACTCATGGCAGAATAATATAGCGCCAGTGCAGCTCCGAAAGTAATTAAAAAAAACCACATACCAATAAATAGTAGGTACAACTTTTTTTAAACCGACCCGAAGTTCGCCCTTTTTGAGAATGGCCTCAAGGGTTGCTCGGGGCCATATTAATTTTTGGCGGCATGTTGCTTGCACAAGTTTCCATGCCGGACAAATCATATCAAAAACAAACCGGTGAAAAGCAGTTCTTGTAACTTCTCAATAACCTCGGGGAAAAAGAGGATGTTTTGCAAAGGTCTCCTTGCTTATTTGGAGTTAATTATATATTAACTTTTTGACCTGCCAAGGTAGCAATGCTGCGCAGATTGATGTGAAATAGATTCTATAATTTTAAACTAAGGCCCCAGGGACGTTTATCGGTCACCGCTACTGAGAGGGCGCCCCTAAGCGGTCGATCCGCTCCGAGGAAACAGCCCGATATGGTATCCAAACAACACGAGAAACGAAACCTTACGCGGCGGAAGCTCATCGACAGGTACATGCCTACCGTTCGCCGCATAGTGTTGCAATACAACCGTAAACTCCCTCCGAAAATCGACATCGATGATTTGGTCAGCGCCGGGGTTGTGGGGCTGCTGCGAGCCATGGAAAAGTTCGATCCGGAGAAAGGGGTAAACTTTGCATCTTTCGCCAACTATCATATCAAGGGGTCCATTCTCGATGAACTCCGCCAGTGGGATCATTTGACCCGCGGGGAACGGAAAATAGTCAAAAGTATGGAGATGAACTACCTGGAGCTGGAACAGAAGCTGAAACACCAGCCCACCGACGAGGAAGTTGCGCTGGCGATGCAACTGCCGCTGGAAAAGTTTTACAAGCACAAAACTCTTTCCAGGTTGGGCTTCCTCAGTTATGAGGATCATTGGACCGGTGAGGGGTCAGAAGACCTTCTGGAGTTGATTTTTAACAAGGAGTTGAAGCTGAAGCTGACCCGGGCCATATCCCGCCTGCCGAAGAATGAACAGGTGGTGATCGACTTTTGCTATTTCAAGGGAAAACCGATGAAGGCGGCTGCCAAGTTCCTGAAATTGTCCGAAGGCCGGGCTTCACAACTTCACAAACAGGCGTTAGAGCGGCTGGCAAAAGCTCGACGGGAACTCGAACAAGTTGACCGGCCGGACAGCTAGCCCGAATTTAAAGAAACGGGAAGTCGTTTTCAGCTTCATCCCGCCTTGCGGTCTTTTGTGCAAAGTTGGCACAGCTTTCTGAATATTTTTTTACAACCTCATTTACTTCGCTCTTGTCATCATAAAGAAGGCTTTTGCAATAGCCGCTTGGAGTATCGGTGCCCTTTTGCATCCAATAACTGCAATTCAAACAAATATGCGCTTCCATCCTGCCACCCCTTATCAAATTCATACAAAACGTTAGCACACTGCCATAATGTGATGTTTAACAAATTTTAGCCTGTTCTCCTCTCCCTTGTTTGTTAACC
>JAQBHK010000244.1:0-5072 GCA_032127815.1 Desulfobacterales bacterium | reverse complement strand
TCTTAATCATACTCGTAATCAAAAAGTTCGGTAGAATTAGTCAACTGCTAAGATCGATTAGGATTACGATTAAGAGTACGAGTAAGAATGCTTGATAAACGTTTTGATTGCTCCGCAACCTGGCAAATTAACCCCTATGGGGTGAAACCAAATTCTAATAAATGAACACGATGGGTTTCCAATTCATAAATGAGATGTTTTTTCGATGAGAAGCTGAGCACCTTCCATTTATAAATCAGATGCGAAATCCCGCTCATTTTAGCGGGAGCCGCATCCGCCGTCGCCCTTAGAAAAGGGCTATGGCGGGACAAGCAAGGGTTTTCGCCCGCTTGTCCCGCTGTTGCGGGGAGGCGTACTTTTCGTACGTTGAGGGCGGAAACCCGCGGAGAACGCCGCTCATCGGAAAAATAGCCATTTATGGATGGAAACAAATTAAAAAACGTGCCATCCGCAACAAGGAGAAGCAGTCCATGATACACTTAAAAGCCGTTGATCTAAGCAAAGCAAAAACTGAGACCCTGGTAATTCCTGTTTGTGAAGATAAAGAGATCCATGATGACCCGACCATTGCGGCACTTATCCTTAGGGCCAAAAAGCTTAAAGAGTTCAAGGGTAAAAAAGGCGATCAAATCGCCCTCTATAATTTGCCGGATATCAAGATCGTGCGCTTGATCTTTATAGGGCTGGGGAAATTAGCTAAAATTGACCTGGAAGCAATGCGGGCCATGGCAGGCACGGCCGTTAAGGAGTGTATCAAAAAAGACCTTTCAGAAGTGTTGATTGCTGTTCCGGCAGCCGCAAAAATAAATTTTACGGATCAACCGCTGCTGGCAGCGCTGATGGAAGGCGCCTGCCTGGGGAACCATCTGTTTGATAAATACAAAAAAGAAAAAGAACATACGCCCTTAAAGAAAATCAACCTGCTTGTCAAAGCTGCTGCTGCCAAAAAACACAGCAAGCTATCGGCACGTATCGCGACCATCTGCCAGGGTACGGCCCTTGCAAGAGAATGGGTCAACACACCACCCAACGATAAAGTGCCCGAACAGCTCGCGCGATCGATTGCCGGGCTGGCCCGCCGCGAAAAACTCAAAGTTACCGTCTGGGGCGAAAAAGAGCTCCAACAGAAAAAGTTCGGCGCACTGCTCGCGGTTGCCGCCGGAAGTCATAACAAACCCCGCTTTGTAATTTTGGAACATAAGCCCCAAAAGACTCAAAAGGCCATCGTACTGGTGGGCAAAGGCGTTACATTTGACTCCGGTGGTATCAATCTTAAGCCTTCGGCCGCTCTTGAAGACATGAAAATAGACATGTCCGGTGCGGCGGCGGTAGCGGCAACCCTGATTACCGCGGCGAAGTTAAAATCCAAAACGAACCTCGTCGGCATCATTCCGCTGGTGGAGAATATGCCGTCAGGCATGGCCTCTAGGCCTGGAGACATCATCAAAAGTTATGCCGGCACAACCGTGGAAATCGGCAACACCGATGCCGAAGGACGGCTGATATTGATCGATGCCCTGGCTTACGGGCTCAAAAAATATAAACCCCGGACCATCATTGATTTGGCAACCCTGACCGGAGCATGCGTAGTGGCGCTGGGCGAAAAAATTGCCGGTGTTTTTTCTTTTGATGATACATTGGCCCAGGAGATTGTAGCGTCCGGCGAGAAAACCTATGAGCGCTGCTGGAGAATGCCGCTTCCCGATGATTATAAAGAACTGCTCAAAAGCGATTTTGCCGATTTGAGCAATATAAGCAGCACGCGCTATGGCGGCGCCATCACCGCGGCCTTGTTCCTTGCAGAATTTGTAGGCAAATCCCGTTGGGCGCACATCGATATTGCCGGCCCCGTCTATAGTAAAAAAGAGACCGCTTACTGCGGCGCCGGCGGCACCGGTTTCGGCGTACGACTGCTCTGCGATTTGCTGGACAAACTGTAACTAATCCAGACCTCGTTATTCATCAGACAAAAATGACCGTAGACCTTTACCTTGTATCGGTTCTAGGTTCAGGGTTCAGGGTTCAGGGGTTAACGCAGAACGTTGAACCTATAACGGTAAACACTTAACCTTTGAACCCAACTCTTTGATTAGAACCCGTAATCTGTCATTGTTAACGAAGTCTGGATCATAAACATATGCCGAACATTCTGATTATCGTAGTAGCGGTCATCCTGCTGGGTCTACTTTTGTATTTTGAAAATAAGCAGATGATGAAAGGCGTGCTGCCGACCAAAACACTGCTTTCGTCGCTTTTTGTTCTGACGGCCTTGCTGCAGCCCCACCCTGTGCTCCGCTATTATCACTTCATGCTGGCCGGCTTGCTCTTTTGTCTGGCCGGCGATGTTTTGCTGGCTTTGCCCCAGGCAAAAATGTTTCTTAGGGGTCTGATTGCCTTTTTGCTGGGACACGTGTTTTACACTTTCGCTTTTTTGGATATCACCCGTTTTGGCCCGTGGACATGGATGGGAACGCTTATCATTCTGATAGTCAGCAGCGGGATCTACTTATGGCTGAAACCTCATCTTGCGACAATGAAAATTCCTGTTCTGTGTTACTGTATGGTCATCTCTGTTATGCTGGCCGGCGCATGGTCGATCTTCGTCGATTCCGGCCTGGCCCGGCCGGGACGAATTATAGTATTTTCAGGCGCCCTTTTTTTCTATATCTCTGATATCTGCGTTGCCCGGGACCGCTTTTTAAAAAACCAATTTTTCAACCGGCTCATCGGCTTGCCCCTGTATTATGCCGGTCAGTTCCTGCTGGCCTTTTCGATAGGGTTGGTGCAACCT
This sequence comes from Desulfobacterales bacterium, assembly GCA_032127815.1. GTDB lineage: Bacteria > Desulfobacterota > Desulfobacteria > Desulfobacterales > UBA11574 > Desulfatibia_A. The sequence continues at coordinate 2,281 of JAQBHK010000244.1, read as the reverse complement.
TGATGGTCTCGTAAAGGCGGAATGGCTTGGCGCATTAAAATGTGAAAGTATTTTTGAGCAAGCCCTTAATTTAACTGAAAGCGGACGGGAACTCTGACCCACATTTTTACCTTTTCATTCCCTCTCATTCCGGGCTCAAACAACCAGTCTTTGACCGCAGCCATCGCCGCTTGGTCGAGGATTTTGTGACCACTGGACGCAAATAACCGTAATTTGCCGACGCTTCCGTCTTTATCAATGAAAACCTCAAGAACGACAGTACCCTCAAAGCCTCTTTTTCTGGCGATTACAGGATATGGAGGCGCCGAATTTTTTAGATACATCGGTTTGGCTTCCCGCATAATATTAAGATTCGTATTCCCCGTCTTTTGTTCAACTGAACCCAATATCTCTTTGGATATATCATCTGTATTCTTCGCGGGCTCCGGCCTAAACGCCTCTTCAATAGATTGGGAATCTTCAGGCACATATGCATGCTCGTTTTTAGACAGGTGTTTCTCTTTGAAAATTTCTTGCGGGATTTTTTTTTCAACCGGCTTAACAGGCGTTTTGATAGTCTTTGGGGAAATTAAACGTTTCTTGGGCGGCTGCGACTTGACCACTTGCTGCTGCTTTTTCTCTTGCACCTTGTTTGGGAAGAAGACCGGTTTGGCGACCACAGGTTTCGTATCAGGGTTATGTGGATGAATGTATGACAGGGTCATAGAGATAACTCGGGATTTTGGACTGACCGGAAAAGTTTGCTTTAACCAATCAAACTCGGCGCTCAAAAAAAACCCGTGTATCCCCAACGCCAGGATCAATGCGAGCATGGTTCTTTTCACCGCGATGACTCCGCCTCTGCCTGGAGGGATATTCTGTTTATACCTGCCAATCTGATCTGATCCAGGACTCGAAAGAGCTTCTGGTATGCAAGGGTGCGGTCGGCAAAAAGCAAGACCCCGGGTTCTTTCTCTTTGGAAGCCTTTTTTTGCAGCATCTCTTTCAGGTTTTCCAAAAGAATATATTCTTTGTCCACATAAATTGATCCGTCTGTTTTCACTGTTACGGATAAGCATAGCTTTTGGTCTATTTTGGCGGCGGTGGAAGCGGGCAGCACGACCGGCAAGCTGCGATGTACAGCCATTGACAACATGGCATATATAAAAAATACCAGCAGCAGAAAGACGATATCTATCAAGGGGAGCATTTCAATGCGGGCTTTTTTGGTTGTTTGAAGACAGACTTTCATTTTGATGCCCTCTTTTGATCGCCCTGCGGATGGTGCAGCTTTTCGTAAACGACTTCAAAACTGGTGGCGTATTTTTCGATGGCAAGCGCGGCATTTTCAACTCGTGAATTGAAATAATTATAAGGAAAGACTGAAAATATCGCAATTCCCAGGCCGGTAGCAGTGGTTATCAAAGCTTGCGCGATCCCGGCGGTTACGGCCTGCGGATGTTCGATTCCTGCTGCTCCCAGCACTTCAAAGCAAGTAATGATCCCTAGAACCGTACCGAAAATTCCCAAAAGAGGCGCTACGGTAATTATAGTGTCCAACAGACCGCTATATCGGCGCATGCGCCTGATCTCTTCGGCTGCCGCCGATTCCATGGCTTTGGTCATGGAAAATTCACGATGGAGAATACCCGCGATCAGAATCCGGATAATATAATCTTTAGAACCTTTGGTTCTGATTTTCACCGCTTCCCAGTCTCCCTGGCGACACAGCTCCAAGACTTCATCCACCAGTGCTTGATTGCAGTGCATGCCTATGCCGATCCAAAAGAAAACCCGTTCAAACACCACTGTCAGCACAATGATCGAACAGGCCAGCAACGGATACATGACCGGTCCGCCGCTAATAAATATCTCCAGCATAATATCTCCTTTTAGGTCAACGCAATGGAAAGCGCATGATAACGGTGGTCCCCTGGTCGAGTTCGCTTTGACATTCAATGGTGCCGCGATGCGCGGCTACAATGGTTTTGACGATGGCCATGCCCAGGCCGGTCCCGGCGCTGCCTTTGGTCGTAAAAAATGGATCGAAGATCTTTTCCAGGGTATCCGGGCGTATTCCGGAACCGGTGTCTTTTACAGCCAGCCGCAAGTGTTCATTTTCGATATTTCCCTTAATGCGTATAACACCTGCTGCGGTCATCGCAGCGAGACTGTTTTTGACAAGGTTGTTGACCGCCTGGTACATGAGACCCGGATCGATGTTTACCAAAGGCGCCTCCGGGGGCCAGTCAAGTTCAAGTTGCACCCCTTTTTTGTCGGCTTCCGGCTGATAGTTCACCAG
>JAQBHK010000243.1:0-6574 GCA_032127815.1 Desulfobacterales bacterium | reverse complement strand
CATCATGCAAGACAAAAGAGTGGTAAGGGAAGGTTTGCCGTTTGAACTGATCGATGAACTTGAAACGTTCGGTATCAGAGTGCCCTGTGTCTTTCGCACAAAAAAGGATCCTAATGTTGCAAAACAATAATTTTATCTTTTATTTAGACAGGATTTACATGATCTTCAGGATTTACTTATAATTTTCACAGTTTCTCCCGGCATGCGGGACAGTCGGAAGAAACTGTGAAAGACTAATCCACCTATCGGTGGAAATTAGATCATCAAGCTCGAATTAAATAAGTGAATATTGCTTGCGGGTATTAAATATTCGCCGAAGGCGATGACGTTTTAGCCGTTTCATCCCCGCTTTCAGCGGGACAGGCAGGGACGGCTAAAGGTTAAAAATCCAGTCAATCGTGCCTGCCCCGTTAAATGCGAAGCCTATTTAACCGGGGTTAATACTGTCGAATATTAAAATACAATCATGATTGAATTGACGGCTTTCGGTTATCGTTCAGGGACCTCGGTGCTGCACCGGCTGGATGTGCGCTTTAAACTTGTATTTCTGGTGGCGATCAGCCTTGTGAGCCTGAAAGCCCAGGCTTTGGAACTTGCAGTATTAACCTGCACGCTCTTTGTGCTGATGATAAATACCGGTGTGACTGCAAAATCTATGAAAGGCCTGTTGCGCTATGTTTTTTTCTTGCTGTTGCTGGTATTTATAGCCAGGGCATTATCAACTTCAGGATCGCCGATATTCACATTCAATGCTATTTCCGTTACCCGGGAAGGGATCTATGTCGGGGCCATAGTATGCTGGCGGCTTGTGCTTGTTATCATGATCGGTTTATTAATGGTCGCAACCACGCGGTCATCAGAAATCAGGGCTGCTGTAGAGTGGTTTCTGCGTCCTATTCCGTTTATTCCGGAAAAGAGAGTTTCGATCATGATGAGTCTTATCATGCGGTTTATACCGGTTATTTTCGATCAGGCCAAAGTAACCGTTGATGCCCAGCGTGCCAGGGGCATAGAGAACAGAAAAAATCCGATGTATCGATTGAAAAAGCTGGCACTTCCTATCATGCGCCGCACCTTTGAGCGTGCCGACAAACTTGCCAACGCCATGGAAGCAAGATGTTATACCGAAAACCGGACAGACCCGGAACTTTCATCAAAACAACTAGACTGGATCGCTCTGTGTGTGGTAATCGGCCTGTGCCTTATTGTTATTGCAATAGATTGACACACGTTGGCGTATATAGTAATTCCATTTATATATTTATATTCCTTATTAAACCCAAGATAAATTTATCATGAGAAATTCGGGCGAAGCTGCGTTATATAAAAACGCGGTGCGATCTTATCAAAGGAGCAGTATCCATTGAAAGTGATAATTGTCGGTGCCGGGGAGGTCGGTTTTAACATCGCCAGCCATCTGGCACGTGAAGATAAGAACGTTGTTGTCATCGATATTGACCCGGACGCAATTCGACGCGTGTCCGACAACCTGGACGTTCAGGTGATCAGTGGTTCCGGCAGCAATCCTTTGATTTTGGAAGAAGCCGGGCTCAAACAGGCTGAGATAATCGCGGCGGTTACGGACAGTGATGAAACCAACCTGGTGGCATGCCTGGTTGCCGACATTATCTCACCGGCAACCAAAAAACTGGCTCGCATCCGTGATGTCGGCTATGACGAATTTCATGATACGTTTCGCGAGCATGCACCTCACATCGATACGATCATCAACCCGGAGATCGAGGTCGTCAAGACCATTGACAAACTGATGACCATACCCGGTGCCGTGGACGTGGGTGAATTTGCCGACGGACTGGTCAAATTTGTCGGGATCCATCTGGATCCCTTGACCAAACTGGATGGTGTCCGCCTTGCAGATATTTCCGCCACAACCGGGCAACAGGCTCCTCTGATTGCCGCAATAGTTCGGAATGAAGAGCTGATTATCCCCGGGGGGAAGGACAGACTGCAGGCAGGGGATCTGGTTTATTTTGTCAGTGAAGCCGATAAATTATTCAAAGCCCTGTCGGTTTTTGGCAAACAAATCGAGACGATCGAGCGCGTTTTAATCGTGGGAGGCGGGCGCATCGGATTAAGGCTGGCGAGCTTGCTTGAAGAGAAGTCGATCTATACCAAAATCGTCGAAAAGGACGCAAGACGCTGCATCGTACTTGCCGAAAAACTCAATAAAGCAATTGTGCTTCACGGAGACGGCTCGGATCAAGAACTCTTAAGAGAGGAAAATATTCAGGACATGGATGTGGTTGTTACACTCACCAATGATGAGGAGACCAATATCATTGCATCGCTCTTGACAAAACGAATGGGCGCCAAAAATACCATCACAAGGATCAACAAACTCAGTTATTTCCCATTAATGTCCATGATAGGCCTGGAACAGGTCGTGAGCCCCAGGCACTCGGCCATCAATGCCATTTTACAGCACATCCGCCGGGGCAAAGTACTTGCAGCCATATCCATTAAAGATGAACAGGCTGAAGTCATGGAAGCCGTGGCGCTGGAAACGTCCGATATTGTCGGCAAGCCCTTGAAAAGGATTTCCCTGCCACAGGGAGTCCTGGTTACCAGCATTATCCGCAAGAACGAAGTCATCGTCCCCACCGGTGAAAGCGTCATCGAACCCGAAGACCGCATTGTTATCTTTGCCAGCCGCAAAGCCATTCCCAAGATTGAAAAAATCCTGGCAGTCAAACTGGAGTATTTTTAAGTGAGGTGGCGCTTAATTTTTAATATCGTCGGGATATTGACACTTTTTTTGGGGATAAGCATGATCTTTCCCCTTTTATTTGGTTTTCATTTCAAGGATCAGAGTATAGCCCCGTTGTTAAAATCGATGGGGATAACCGTGGCTGCCGGCTTACTTTTGTATCTTGCTTTTCGCCGGGCAGAAGTGGATTTCATCAGCCACCGTGAAGGCATGGCTATCGTGACTATCGGCTGGACGGTCGTCGGTTTTTTCGGGGCTCTGCCGTTTTATTTAAGTGGCGAATTCGGACCTTTTGTGGATTGTTTTTTTGAGTCGGTATCCGGATTTACCACCACCGGCTCATCAATTTTAACCAATATAGAGGCTGTGTCCAAAGGGCTGCTTTTTTGGCGCAGCTTTATCCAGTGGCTGGGCGGAATGGGGATCATTGTCTTGTCCGTGGCGATTCTCCCCTTTTTAGGTGTGGGCGGCATGCAGCTCTATAAAGCTGAAGTTCCAAGCCCTGTGCCGGACAAACTCAAGCCGCGCATCCGGGAAACGGCGTTGGTGCTGTGGAAAGTGTATGCTCTGATATCGCTGGCAGAGGTGATTATGTTGATGGTCGGCGGCATGAGCCTTTACGATTCCTTGTGCCATACCTTTACAACCATGCCCACGGGCGGCTTCTCCACCAAAAACGCTTCCATCGCTCACTATGACAGTGTTTATTTTGATGGGGTGATTATCTTCTTTATGCTTCTGGCTGGTATTAACTTTTCTCTGCATTACCAATTTTTAAGGGGCAAGACCCTGGTATTCTGGCGGGATTCGGAATGCCGGTTTTTCCTTGGCGCGGTTTTTTTTCTGATTGTCGTGGTGACGATAAACATATACGGCTCGGTCTATGAAACTATCGGCCAGGCCTTGCGCTATGCTGCCTTTCAAGTTGTTTCCATCGTCACGACCACCGGCTATGCCACGGCGGATTACGAGATGTGGCCGGCCATGTCCCAGCTTATCCTTCTGCTGTGTATGTTTTTAGGGGCATCCGGGGGCTCCACCGGCGGCGGGATGAAATGCATACGGGTGATGCTCTATTTGAAATACTGCTATAAGGAGCTGTTTATCCTGATCCATCCCAGGGCCGTACAGCATATTAAAATCGGCGGCGAGTCCGTTCCGGAGGATGTTGTGCGCAGCGTCTTGGGGTTTATGGGCCTTTACATCGGACTGTTTGTGATCTCATCTGTTCTGCTGGCCGGCATGGGGGTCGATATTGTCACTTCGGTGGCAGCGGTTGCCGCCACCATCGGAAACATCGGGCCCGGCTTGGGGCTGGTGGGTCCGACGGACAATTTCGCACAGATGCCCTATATGGGCAAATGGCTGCTCATCTGGTGTATGCTTTTGGGAAGACTGGAAATATATACCGTGATCATCCTGCTGGTGCCGGAGTTTTGGCGCAAATAAAAATAAAATCGCAAAGTGATCTTATTTTTATTGACAAATCTAACATGTGTCGTTAATTTGGTGGGCTCTGAGGGGCCGTTAACTCAGTCGGTAGAGTATCTGCCTTTTAAGCAGAGAGTCGTTGGTTCGAGTCCAACACGGCCCACCACGAAATATGATTTTTTCGTCCCCATCGTCTAGCCAGGTCCAGGACACCGGCCTTTCACGCCGGCAGCAGGGGTTCAAATCCCCTTGGGGACGCCACCGACACCCGTGTCAAGGGTAGGCAACTACCTTTGATTTCTAATAATCTTTCCCAAGGAGCACCTTCCTTGGGGAAGATACAAATCTCTTGAAAGAGCGCTAAAACGGCGCTCTTCCTCGTTTTAGCATCAGCGTGGCTTACTTGCTCCTTAAAGTTCTCAATTACATACCTGATGTCGTCGTCCGAGACCTCAAATGCTCCCTGGGATGCTTTTTGATGCTCTATATTCTTTTTAATAGCCAGCTTATGTTCTTTGATTGAAGCCAATTTTGGCTCTACGACTTCAATCTCAACCAGACCCCTGCTGTATAAGTCCATTAGCCGTTCCTGTTCTTTTTCGATTTTAGCCAGGCTCTTTTCCAAGGGCTGGATGTCAGGCTTGCCATTTTGGAACCTCTCCTTTACGCGGTCAATGACACCTTTAACATTTTTGAAGTTGAGTATTTTCTGGCTCACAAGCGTGAAAATAGCGTCCTCTGCCGTATTCTGTGATATGTCGTTGTTAGGGCACTTCATTCCAAGCATTGTCCTCGAATTACACTTGTAGAGGTTCCTATCGCCGTTGTAATTTGTTCCGCAAACTCCGCATTTCATTGTTCCTGATAAAGCATAAACACTTTTGGCGGTATTAGGGGTTTCCCTTATCCGTTTATTCTTCATTTCCCTGATAATGTTGGCTATGTCATCGGTAATCAGTGGCGTGTGAGTATCGAACTCTTTGACCCATTCCTTCTCTGGTTTGTATTTTTTGCCATGCTTATACCCGCTTGGCTTGCCCATTTCTTTAATTTGTTCGTTTAACCTGTTAAAGAAAGTATGACCTAAATAAACTTCAAGATTATCCTCTAACGACTTGGCACTATGTGTCTTCCATCGCCTACCGCCACTTGGTGAAGGAATGTTCCGAACGTAAAAATCTTCAAGTATGGATTTCCTGCTTTCATATTTTGCCCTTCTTTCGAAAAATTCTTTGGCATATGGTTCAGTTTCTGGATTGGGTTCCAGTATTGTTTTTGTTATTGGCTTTCCGCTTCTATGTTTTCCGACTTCCACTGCTTTTAACTGGTAGCCGTATGGCGCTCGCCCTCCAGCCCGATAACCGCTCTTTACATTCTGCTTCATACCAGCCACACCTCTATATTTGCTCATTTTTGAATGGAGTTGGGCATTCGCAGCGAAGATGCTTTCCATATATTCATCATAAAAGGTTCCAGTCGGTGGATTTATTGTAAAATAGACCTCTATTCCGTATTTATTTCTCAAATTCCAAAGAAGGGTCTTTATTAAAAGTTCGTCCCTTCCAAATCTTGAAATCTCCAAACAACAAATTTTTGTGAAAGGTGGATTTTTGGTCATCGCCATGCTTATCATTTCTTCAAATGCTGGCCTTTCATCACGGGTGGATGAGAGGGCTTTGTCGGTAAACACCCGATAGACCTGCTCACCCTTTTTCCGAACTTCCTGTTTTAATTGCTCCTCCTGCGCTTTACAGGATACGTCGTGGATGTCTTTACTCGACCGCACATAAATCGCTACCTTCTGCATATATTATGCCTCCTATTGCTGATTTTGTTTATTTTCGATGATAGATGCGAACAAATCTATAAAGATTTCTTGAACATGCGCGTCTATATCTTCAAAATAGCGTAGATCTACTGTCTCTGCCTGCTCAGGAGTTAGGCTCTCTAATACACTTATTTTATGTCGTTTTTTTGTTTTCATTTGCTCGATACGAACAATCTTGCGATTGCCCTACCGAGCGTGTTGATGCTTCTCTTAAAGGCTGAGAGCATCTGTGATACATAGGGGCAGAGGTAAGCCCCGCCAGTTTATAGAGATGGTGCTCTATCGATGGATTTCCCTTGTAAAATTACTCCTTTGTCAAATAAGGTTCATAATAAGACATATCGCCAAATTTAACCTCTGGCTTCCATTCGTCTTTGCGGAGCAAACTTAAAACTTTTATCTGCTCCTCCTCGAACTCTTTTTCCGTCAAATCCCTCTGATCCTTGGTTAAAATTATTTTCATTAAAGCCGTATCCACTTCAACGCTGTCCATGTCGCTGACATCTATACGGTCATTCGCCTCCAGGGTTTTGTGAGCATTCTTCATGCGCAGTTCAAAAGACGCCAAGAGATTTTCTATCATTTGA
>JAQBHK010000242.1:0-3630 GCA_032127815.1 Desulfobacterales bacterium | reverse complement strand
CAATCAGGTGTTCTCCAATTTCGAAAAAAAACGAGGGGATAATGCATTCCAAAACCCGACTGAGGGCCTTTGGCCCTCTGCGACGGAAAGGCAGTATTCTGAGCTTATCGGTTTTTGGAACATACTCAGCTACCGGCCCATCCTCCGGCACATAACAGTCAATCCCGTCATATTGAGTCTCCAGAGATTCAATTGCTTCGAGGAATGACACAACAACCTGGCATGCACCCAGGCCAGTCACATTGGTGGCGTGAATCGTTAATATAGCCATTAGGATGGGAGTAGAAAGTTTCTATACGTAGAAAAATATGGCGTCTTTTGATACAGGGTGGCCATATATACCAGCAAATAAAGTACGAGTATAAAATAGCCTATCAATCGACTGTTCTTTTCAAGTCGCCCAAGCAAGGCGGGGAAGATAATTAAAAAGGACGTGAGAAAATAGAACTTAAGTCTTGCCGATACTATAGAAACCCCGAAAAACAAGAAGATAAGAATTCCGTATATGACAAAAAGGTTAATGAAAATATTGAAATACGCGCTATCCCTTTTTAATTTATCAATACGTCCTCTGTAAGAAAACAACACCGCTAATATCAATAGAAATTCCGCATGCGTAACGCTAAATGGTCTCGATATACTATATTTTGCAGTATCTATATAGTATGCAATCCTAAGATCATCGGAAAAGAAAGGTAACAAGGGGCCGACAATATCTATTTTTAGAACGAAGAAAACAATAGAAACAACGACGGCAACAATAATTTGCTTGTTGGAAAATACTCGATTGCATACAAAGTACAAAGGATACAAAACCAAGGCACTATTATGAAACGCGACCGCCGCCGTAACCCATAAACAATAGTGCAGAAACTTTCTTTCCTTAATGTATTGGATAGAAAAAAGAAATAGGAGAACGGCTATTCCTTGCCTTATGAAGGCAACATCTAAAGTGGTGAATAACACCGTGAAGTAAATAAGCAGCGCTATCGCCACGCTGTCAGTGTATTTTTTTAAGCTTTTATAGAGAAGTACGCATATCAGCAATTCAACGATAAAGAAGAATACGTACGAATTATCAGTGAAGGTTTTTATAATTACATTAAGCGAGAAGTACCCAAATTCAAAGGGGGGTTGATGAGATATGAAATAACTCCAATTGAATATAGATGTAACGGGAGGTATCGCTTGAAAATATGCAGAATAAACCCCCCTATCAGTAAGTCCTGTTTCATATTCGCTCCGAAGCCCTGCAATGACAAGGAAGACTCCTAGCATGAGAAAAACAAATATTTTTCTTACATCTTTGTCTATTTTGAAAAGATCAAAAACAGCAAGACATGAAAAAAATGACAATATAATAAAGAAGATCATCTTAGAAAGTTCGCTGCCTGATGCGTAAGACGTTTTCACTCATCTCCGCTGAACTTCGCCTAAAGGGAACAGTCATGACCTCGGTTCTCACTGTGAACGGAGTGATTTAGGTCGGTAGATTTTGAGTTTGATTAAGGAGGTGTATACAAAGAGAACGAGCGCCTGAATATAGCCACGATCGACTTTTTGAACTTTGGCCATGCGAAACAATGAGCGCGCATGTCTCAATATCGACCGCCAACTCTTCACAAATCCATCTGTACTATATTCAACCAAGGGCTCTGGCAAGTTGGCATAGCGACAACCAACGCTTAGCCCCCGCAACCACAGTTCTTTATCCTCTGCATTCGGGTACTTCGGGTCATATAGCCCTGCCGTGTCAAAGAACCGCCTTCGGATCATCACCGTTGGATGAAAGAATTGTATCTTGAGGAAAGGCAATTCTTCCAGCTCAGTATGCCTCGGCGGATGTGAGTAGACGGTCACCCTTTGGCCAGATTCATCCAGTAGATACGCGGCCGTCCCCAGCACATCAATATCGTGGTGTGCCTGCAAATATTCATACTGCTTTGATAGCCGTTCCGGCAGATTGATGTCATCGGCGTCGGCCCGGGCGATGAGGTCCGCTTTCGCCAGCCCAATACCTTTGTTGAGGCTCGCCGACAGCTCCAGATTGATTTCATTGCAGACAAGATTTATGCGGTTGTCCTTCTCAGCATAGCGCCGAACAATATCGGCCGTGGCATCCGTTGAACCATCGTCGATGACGATCAATTCCCAATTGGAGAAGGTTTGCGCAAGAATACTTTCAAGCGCTCTGCCAATATCCTGCTCTTCGTTATACGCTGCCATGACGATAGATATGTGCGGTGCCGATACACCACCCGCACTAGTCTTCACGATTGTGTCCTTCGCCGAGTCTTTCTAGTTCCGACATCATCACTCTCGCAGACTCAGAATCGATCTTGTGCAAGGACACATCAACGCGAGGCGGTACCCCTGGCTTCGATGCCCTGCGCAAGCATCCCAGGGCCCGCAGGGCGTCGTCCTCGGTGGCGCCCTGTAACTTCGCGGGGTCCGACAGTAACTCCCTAAGTTCGCTGAGATTTTCCGGTTTATAGATCCCGTCAAAACCATCAAAATATATGGACCCCAATACAATTGCCGGGATCCCATACAAGATTGCTTCTAGCGCCACGGTACCGGTCAAAGTAACGACGACCGAGGCGTGCGTAATCATGTCATGAGAATCTTCATTAGCGCCGGCGATAATTATTCCCGGCATGTGCGCGAGCTGATTGTAAATCTCCAATGACCTGAAACCGAGCATGGGTGAATGCTCTTTGACTACCAGATCCATGTCCGCAGGTAATGACGCCAAGATGTTTCTCAGTGTGCTCACTTGGTCTTGGTAATCAAATGCCATTCCTTCAACGGTTATTTCCGGTTGAACATGGAGAAAAAATACGGCGTACTTCTTGCTTTTTATCTTTTCGAACGGAGTTTGGTTCTTTAGCAGGTAACGCCTCGACTTAAGACCGTTTCTGTATCTTGTGTATTTCGCAATCGGCGAAAATATCTCGCTCGGCAGGACCTGCGGATTTGTCGTGGAAGTTTGTGCTCGCATTCCTAACCAGCTGCCGTGACCTGAAAACAGGTGCATGGCCCGTAATCTCCTAAGGAAACTGGGTGCGCCTTTGGCGTGCTCTGTCTGCAGATAGGCGGGCTTTGTTTTTTCGAGCCTGATGGTTTTCAATCTCTGTTGAACTTCAAGCAACTCTGCGCCTGCCATAGGCTTGTCTATCATTTCCCTGTAGGCTGCTCGAGCTTCATACCAATCGTAGCCAATTCCCGATTCAAGATACAGGCGCTGCGGCCAGAACCGCACTGACATGAACCCTCCTGCCGGTATGCCTTTTTCACGTGCCAGGCGCCAGGCCATACGAGTCGGCGCGAAACTGGTTTCTACAAAGATGAAATCAGGAGCAAAGCTCGCTATCTCCGCTTCGAGTCGCTTGTAGAGCAATGCCATGAATTGTTTTGTTCGTGAGCCAGTCCAAACCAACGGAACAGTGCTTGAGTCCACATTCAACAGCGGTTGCCCCCGAAAAAAAACGGTCCGTCAGGATGTCCCTGTTGACGAAGTTGGAACCGATACGCTTTTCCAGTTCTTTCAACGATTGAGCAGCTGCGGAAGGGTCTTTTTCCGCAGCATCGAGCTCTGACTGCGAAGGCAGAATATCCTTCACCTCATTG
>JAQBHK010000241.1:0-5646 GCA_032127815.1 Desulfobacterales bacterium | reverse complement strand
GAAATTTCTCGACATCCCAAATGGAGCGTCTTATTTAAGCGCTGCAAAAAATATCGCTGACAAGCTCATAGCATATGTTCACGCAAAGACTGATGAGATCCGGGTAAAAACGGATTTTTCCGATGAAGAAGTGAAAACGATCATCAAATTTATGGAAGGACTCGACGACAGCGTATTCAGCGGAACAAAAATAGAAGCATGGAAACTCAGGATGCATTTTAAACCTTCAACAGTTATAAAATTTCTAAAAAGCAAAGGTATAACCCACGAACTATTTTACCGTTGAATGTGAAATTAGCCTGGGGAGTTTCGAGCAGTTCCGGCTGTCGCGCCCACGATTACATGCGTTGCGGTTCGGCGAGTGGTAATAATGCCGGCAATACAGGTCAATAAAGCCCCGACCCATGTCAGCAGGTCCAGCGTTTCTTCCCAGAAGATCCAGCCAATGAGGATTGCAAAGACAATATTTGAGTAAGTGAAGGGGCCAACCTGGGCCGCCGGCGCAAAGCTATACCCTTTGGTAAGAAAAAATTGTCCGATTGTGGCCAGCAGGCCGATGAGGACGAGCAGCCACCATGTTGCCGGCGGCGGCGACCGCCAGGACCACAACAAGGGGCCTGCAGAAAACACGGTTGATAAAAGCGTGAAGTAGAACACAATCCGGATAACCGGCTCGGTGGCGGACATGCGGCGGATGCTTACCATTGCCAGGGCGGCAAATACTCCGGCCCCTAACCCCACAAACGCTACCGGCTGAAAGATTCCGACCCCGGGTTTCATGATCAGGACAATTCCGATAAAACCGATAATGATTGCGCTGCGCACATTAGGGGCTACTGGTTCACGCATCCAACCATAGGCAATCACTGGAATAAACAGGGGGGCTGTAGTAATGAGCAGGTAAGCTTCGGAGAGTTGCAGGTGGGCGATTGCATAGAAAAAACAGTACATGGCCCCCAACCCCGTTATGCTCCGCAACAGGTGGAGTTGAAAGCAGTTAGTCCTGATGCCGCCGAACGGCCGACTGTACCAGTACCACGGCAGGATAAAGACAAGGGCACAAATATTTCGAAAAAAAACTACCATCTCATTAGGAATCGAGGCAGAGACAACCTTTACCAGTGCTCCTAAAATTGCAAATACAAACGAAGCGATAAATACGTAGAGAGCGCCGGCCAGGGGTTGATTACGGTATTTTTCTGTTTGAGTCGCGTCATTCATCTGGTTTTTACCCTGCCTGAATTTCGTTTTATTGTCGCCAGAACAATTGTACCCAGGATAATACCTCCACCTAAAATCGTTCTAAATGCCGGAACCTCGCCAAACAATACCAAAGCAAAAACAATGCCATAAAGCGGTTCCAGGCATGCAATCATGCTTGCCAGTTGCGCCTTAACGTGAACAAGGCTCCTGATAAACAACACATGGGCCAAAGCCGTGCAGAAAATGCCCAGAATTGCCAACCAAGCAAAGTCAGTCGGCTTAAGATACCAATCTTTAGAAATTAAAAAGGGTAACAATATAACGGTTGCAATCCCATTTTGATAGCAAACAATCACTATCGGAAGATAGATGCTCACGTACTTTCGATTTAATACGGATAAGACCGCAAACGTAAGCCCCGATATTGTGCCCCAAAACACCCCTTGGGTGATACTGTTTTGAAAATCGAATGACGGAACAACCAAGGCTAAACCGAGTAGAACCGAACCTGCAAATAAAATATCAAAAAAGCGCAATTTTTCTTTGAAAAAAAATGGTTCCATGAAAGTGACGAATAAAGGAAATGTGGAAAATGTGAGCAACCCTACGGCAACGGTTGAAATCTGAATGGCGTGAAAGAAAGTTATCCAATGTACAGCCAGTAAAGCTCCGAGCAAAACAAGAACCGCAAGGTCCTGCCTTGACTCCGCCCGCAGTGGTATTGATGAACCAAAGAGGATTGCGCCGAGCGTAAGTGAAGCAAACAGGGTCCTTCCGAATACTATTACTAAAACCGGCAGGGTCAACAGTTTACCAAACAGGCCGGCCATCCCAAAAAGCAGGACGGCAATATGAATTTCGAGCATGCTATGGTGCTTTAGGGTCATTTCGGAAACTTTTTTATGTTTAGACAGCTTGCAGGATCTTCAGGATTTCCTTATATTTTTAACAGCTTCCAGCCTGTTAATCCTGGCTAATATAAAACTACAATTAAGCCCACGGGGAGCTTCATTACGAACCGGGGACATCGAGTATTTGAACCTTGTGACCCGTATTATCTAATTCTGTTTTCATCTGTCAAGAAAGTGTGAACGTGTAACCCGAAAAAGGTTGCGCAAAGATCTCCTTGTCTGTATGAAATGACAATAGGCTTTGCGGTTAGTTTAAAATGTTTTTCTCTAAATTGTTCGTGAAAAATTCCGGATTACAGGCATTGAAGAACCCTGCAGTCCCGCTGAGCGGGATTTCCGCTACGCTCCATCAAGCTACTTGTGGGGAAGGCGCTCGCTGTGCAGTTTAGATCTTACGTTTTCATGAAACTTCCGAGTTAGCTTCACTTCTTGCCAAAAGAACTACTGCGGTCAGAATCATCGTTCCTCCCAGGATTTTGGGCATAGTGATTGCCTCTCCCAGGACGATCACCGCCAGCGCAACGGTTACTACAGGTTCCAGTGTGGAAATCATGGAAGCATTGGCAGGATCGATTCTTTTAAGGCCGGCAAAAAATGTCACGACGGCAAGGGCTGTTGAAACCAGGGCAATGGCAAATACTGCAACCCACCCGGTTGAGGTTGCAGGAAATTTTACACCCTTTACGGTCACGATGGCGCTAAAGACAACCCCGGCTGCAATTATTACGGTAGTTGACGCAGCAAAAGCGTCTACATTGGAGATGGCCTTGCTGCCAACGATGATGTAAATCGAATAAAGGACTGCGGCCGTAATCGCTAAGACAATACCAAGGATCTCTCCTCTTCCGCTGTCCAGTCCAACAATAAGTATGGTTCCACCAAAGGTCAGCGAAAGTGCCGCCATTTTTAATGTTGTTACCGGTTTTTTGAAAAATATTGTCGCCAGCAAGGTAACAAAAGCCGGGTAAAGATAAAGAAGAATTGCCACTAATCCCGCCGGTGCCATGGTCAGCGCTGTGAAAAAGGCCAAAGAAAGCCCCACATAACCGAGTCCCCCCATAAATAAAAGGGTAATCAGCGTGCGACCGCGGGGAAAAGCGATGCCTTTTGCCGCCATGATCGCGATCATGAAAACGGCGGCAATCGTGAACCGTAGAAAAAGAACCGTAATAGGATTGGCCCCGGCTGCATAGGCCAGACGGGCAAAAATGGCCATGGCACCGAAGGACACGGCCGAGACGGCAATCAGAAATACACCAATTAAACGATCCATATGGTTAAATTACTCTGTAGATTCGCGCTGTGCCCGGATAACGCCGGGTGCCTTATCGTCTTTTTCCTGATGCAGTTGCAGCAATATTATCGATGCAATGACGATGACACCACCGGTTATCTGCGGGATTTCCATAATTTCATTGAGGAAGACATATGATATTACCCCGGCCGTAATCGGTTCCAGAGTTGCGGTGATGCTGGCGCGGGTGGAGCGGATCAGGTTGATGCCTTCCAGATAGAGGCCGAACGGGATGAGGGTTCCCATAACACCAATATACAAAATCCACCCCCATTGTACCGCAGAATAGGAATGCATAAAGGCTTCCAGCGGGGGATGCAGAATGTTCCACACTATTGCTCCGAAAAACAAGGCATAAAAGAGAACCGTCCAGGGGTTATAACGCCGCATGCCGTACTCGCCGTGAATTGTGTACCAGGCAAAAGTTATGGCCGATAAAATACCGCTGATGATGCCGACAATGTTCATGGAAAGAATTTCCAGATTGTAGGCGCCGACAACCAGATAGCAGCCGAGGGTGGCGCCGATAAGGGCCGCCAGGGTCGATCGGCTCAGTTTTTCACGCATAAAAACCACGGAATGCAGGGCAATCAAGCCAGGGGCCAGATACCGAAGCAAAATGGCAGCCGCCACTTTTATTTTGCTGATGGCAAACAGATATGTAAACTGGACGCCGGCCATCCCCACGGTGCCGAACATGATAAAATACAAAATGTCGCTGCGGAAGATTTTAAGCAGAGATGAAAACCGAATCAAAAGGGCTAAAAACAAAAGGACCGTTGAAATAGTCAACCGCATCTGGACCAGTTGAAAGGGAGTAATGCCGCTGTTAAACAAAAATTTGGCCGATGATCCTGACAATGCCCACATTAAAGCAGCCAGGACAACGTATAAATAACCCCACCTATAATTTTTGGTAGCTTTTATTGATTGCATAATATATTGAGATTTTGTAGCAAGTTTTAATAAGTAGCAGCATCTTTACCAGAAGTTTTGTAACTTCTCAATAATTTCGAGAAACAGGGACGTTTCACAAAAGGTCTCACCCCTTAAATTTGAAGGTGACAGTTATGGAAACATTTGAAAGTCGATTCGAAAAGGTTCATGCATTGATCGCTGCAATTCGGGCAAAGCGCCATGAACTGGTCGACGTTGCCGTGCAGGACACGGGGTTCACCTTCCGGGAATGCACCATGGAAGTGGATGGCATCCTGCGTGACTTGCAGGATTTCGAAATAATGGCCCCGAAGTTTGCTTTGCGGCGGCCGGTGTGTAAGCCCGGTCAGGCGGTTGCGCTGATATTGCCTTACAACGGCAGCGCCTGGTTGAATAATGCCATTGTTTCCATATACATGGTGGGTAATCCGGTACGGGTAAAATTCGCTTCGCGAGATTCCGACATTGCCCGCTATACGGAATCTCTTTACCGGCCCATCTTCAAAGATACCATCCGTTTCGACTACTCCGACGGCAGAACGTTCCTCCGGAAAGCCATTACAGACACGGCAACACCGGCCATCTGTCTGTTCGGTTCCGACGATTATGCCGGTCAGTACCGGGAGGACATTAAGGCCCTGGGCAAGAAGTTCGTCTTTGAAGGGCCGGGGAAGGACCCGTTTATTGTTCTGCCCGACGCCAACCTGGAAGCAGCGGCGCGGGAACTTTCTTTCTCCAAATATATTTATGCCGGACAGACCTGCACGGCCCCGGAGCGTGTGTATGTGCACCGGAGCATTCATGACGATTTTTTAGCGCTGTTTCTCGACCTCAGCCGGGCTGTGAAAATCGGTGATCCTTCAGACCCCTCCACCGAGATGGGATCGGTGGCCAGCGCTAAAGCCGTAGCGGCCATCAAAGCCCAATTAAAGGATGCGGTCCATCGAGGCGCCCGTATTGCACTGGGAGGACGGATCGAAGGAAATCTGGTCTATCCTACGGTGGTGATCGATGCCCGCAGCGATATGCTGGGTATGCAGGAAGAGAGCTTTGGGCCGGTGACGTTTTTCAGCGCCTTTGACGAGCCGGAAGAGGCCCTCAATCTGGCCCGGGATAATCGCTACGGCCTGAGAGCATCGATTTTCGGAAACAAAACCGCTGCAAGCTTTGCAGAACAGCTGGTGGGTGAACCCTATTGCCATCCGGTGCCTGAAATTATTTATGGACGCTTCGGTACCGTGGGTGTGAATCAGCCCCGTTCAGAAACCTGGGTAAGCGCCTTTGTGTCGAAACCGGTGGGAG
>JAQBHK010000240.1:0-8299 GCA_032127815.1 Desulfobacterales bacterium | reverse complement strand
TCACCGCCGGCAAATACCCCCGGCACATTGGTCATGCCGGTCTGTTCATCGATCTCAAATGTCTGCCAGCGTGAAAGTTCAAGACCGTGCTCTTGGGGAAGAAAGCTCAAATCAGCACTCTGACTGATGGCAGGCACAATGGTCTGTGCATCGATGACATATTCAGAGCCCTCCATCGGCACCGGCCGCCTGCGGCCGGATGCATCCGGTTCGCCAAGCTCCATCTTGATGCACTTCATTCCCGTGACTTTACCGTTTTCACCCAGGATTTCTAACGGAGCCGCCAGGTACTGCATAGTAACCCCTTCGTGTTCGGCGGCATCGATCTCCCAGGAGTTGGCCGGCATCTCTTTCTTGGTGCGGCGATAGAGAATGTAGACTTCGTCAAATCCCATGCGCCAGCCCACGCGGGCCGAGTCGATGGCGGCATTGCCGCCGCCGATCACAATAAGCTTGCCTTTGGCCTCCGGCAGGCCGCCCAAAGCCTGTTTCCGTAAAAACGTGACACAGTCGATAATACCTTCATAGTCGTCTTCGCCGGGAATGCGCAGCTTGAGGCCGGTGTGGCAGCCTGCGCCGATAAATACGGCATCGTAATCTTTTCTAAGATCTTCAAAAGCGATATCTTGGCCGACACGCGCATTGTATTGAATCTCAACACCCATGTTGCAGATCAAATCCACCTCGCGCTGCAGAAGTTTTTTGGGCAGCCGGTATTCCGGAATCCCCACCCAGAAATAGCCGCCGGGAACCGGCAGAGCTTCGAAAATTTTAACATGCTTGTACCCCAGCCTTGCCAGGTCGTGGGCACAGGTCAAACCGGCCGGACCCGCGCCGATAATCGCAATCTTTTCGGAAAATTTTTGCTCGGGAGTTGCATAGACCGGTTCAATCTCCTGCTGCAGCTCAACATCGGCAGCGTAACGTTTTAAAAAACAGATGCTGATCGGTTCATCCAGGTACTGCCGGTTACAGGCCGTTTCGCAGGGGTGCGGGCAGATACGGCCGACGCTGCCGGGCAACGGAAGTCTTTCCCTGATTTTGGCCAAAGAATCCAGAGGCCGTCCGTCTGCGATCAAACCGGCGTAGGAACGAATATCAAGATTGACGGGGCAGCTCTGTTGACAGATCGGCATATCTTCCTTGTAGATATTGTATTCGCCGGTTTGCGGGTTGCAGTAATCCACAGCCGTGCGGAACCCCAGACTCTCGTCAAAGTCGTCCAGCATGTTCACCGGACAGACTTTGATACAGGCCTTGCAGTCGGTGCACTTGCTGTTGTCCACCCGCAAACTTTTCTTTAATATCGTCGTCTTGACAACGCCATTTTCACGAGCAACTTTTATAAGATCGCTAAAGGTCAATATCCGGATATTCTCATGGCTGCGAACCTTATCCAGATCAGGGTTCACAAAGGCTTCATCCGGTTTGATCAGCCTGTCCCTTGGAATTCTTTCGGCTCCCAGTGTTGGAAATTTCTCCAGAATGGTTATCTGCATTCCCTGTTCGGCCTTTTCCAGAGCCGTCCGGACACCCTCAGGACCTCCGCCAACTACTAATACATTTTTTTCTGCCACAGTCTTATACCTCTATTGTTCCTCTTTATCTATATTCGCGCTTTTTTGGTGAAACTATAATTTAATATCCACCGCCCGCTTCGCTAGAGACGCAGAGTGCGCAAATATGAATATTTTTCTTTTGCCGTTGAGAGGACAGCAAAAGAAAACCATCGAAAGCATTACTTTGATTTAATCAGTATGTGTTATAAATATTTATCTTTCCCGAAGAGGACATTTTTTGCTTTTCGTCCTCTCAACGGAAAGCAAAAACCATAAAGCCTCTGCGTTCTCTGCGTCTCCGCGGTGAATAAAAAACTGCTATACCCTTATTACCTGCCTGCCTAATACTCGCCAGAGTTCGCAGCCAGTTGATAAATCGGTGTTCGTCCGTCAACTTTTTCCAGTTGGATCATCTCCCTGCGGTTCAGGGCGGTTATGTATTTAAAGACGCGTTGGGAGGGAATGTCCAGCGTACCGGCCAAACCCTTCACCGATTGTGCCCCTTCTTTTAGCTTAACTAAAATTTCCTGAACCTCAAACTCCTCAACAATGACCATATCGATGGCCCGGTCAAACTCGTGCTCGGTGAAAATTTCACCATATTTGTTGCCGGATTCCATAAACTCGGATTTTTTGCCGATCACCCAGCGCATCTTTTCACCGGCCAGCACTGCTTCGGCAGCCTCCAGCTTTTTAAAGATCACCGGAGCTTTCAGCACGTCGCCGCCGTCCCCGATGGGCCCTAAGCTTCTAATCCTTTCATTGAACGTGCTCACCAGCTTAACAAAGACGGCAGCCTCTCCTGAAGAGCATTGCCGAAAGGCAAGGCGGTCCTCGTTCACACCGATGTGTTGGAGAAGTCGACGGGTCATGTCTATTTTTAGTTTGGCCTGAACATTACCGGTGATATAGTGGCAGTCGCCAAAATGGCAGCCGATGACCATAATGCCGTCAAGTCCCTTTTTAAAGGCTCCGGCCACGGTGGCCGGATCGATCCGACCGGTGCACATGATACGAACCGTTTTTATCTCCGGGGTATATTGAAGTCTGGAAACTCCAGCTAAATCAGCAGCAGCGTACCCTCACCAGGTGCAGCAAAACGTCAGTATTTTAGGAACGAAGTGGGCCACTTTTCCCCCTTGTTTAATTATCTATTGAAGAATGATTTTTTTTATTCGCAACCCTTTATGGAATCTATAAAATCCCAAATTCCAAGCATCAAATTCCAAAAAAAGCCCAAATATCAAGCACCAAATTCTAAATATTAAAGACCAAAACTATTTTGATGTTTTCTGTATTGTTATTTGTTTGTTATTTGAGATTTGTTATTTGGAATTTCTACTAACTCAACTACTCTGTGAATGAATGTCTTTATTGCTCTATCGTCAATCGTCAATCTTCAATTAGAAACGCATCGATCTGGGCTTCAAGCTGCTCGTTTGTATACGAGTTAATGCTCAAAGCATGCTGATAACAGGTGGCGGCGCACACGCCGCAGCCCTTGCAGGCCACATCGATCACATGAATCTTTCTCCCCTTCTCCGTTCGACGAACCTCTAAGGCGCCATAAGGGCAAAGCGGTACGCAGAGGCCACAGCCCCGACAGGCGTCTTCATCCGCCAAAACCGAAATAATCGGCTCCACAACGATGGAGCCTTTTGACATGGGAATTGAGGCCCGCGATGCCGCTCCCAGACCCTGGGCGATCACTTCACGAATATTGGCCGGAAAACGCGCACTGCCGCAAAGATAAATGCCGTCGGTGGCAAAGTCGAGGGGTTTTAACTTTACATGTCCTTCCAGAAAGAAGCGGTTTTCGTCCACAGGAACCCTGAGAAGCTGAGAGGTCGTCTCGGCATCTTTTTGGGCGACCAGCGGTGTGGAGAGGACCACCAGATCGGCAGGCAGTTCCATTTCGCGTCCCAGTAAGGAATGGTAAACCCGCACCTGCTCTGATTCCACCCGGGGAGGTTGAGCAGGATCAAAATGCATGTAACGTATCCCTTTGGCCTTGGAATCCCGGAACATCTCCTCATTCTCGATGCCGTACATCTGCATATCCCGATAGAGAATCGAAACCCTGGCATCCGGAATTTGATCTTTGATCAGCATGGCGTTTTTGACGGCCGTCTGGCAGCAGATCCTGGAGCAGTAAGGCCTTTCTTCAGTGCGGCTCCCCACACATTGAATTATGACCACGTTTTTAATAGCAGGGTCCAGCCCTTTTTTCAGAAGCTGTTCCAACTCAAGCTGGGTGACAACCCGCCGGCCGTCGTAGCCGTAAAGGCCCTCGGGAACAAAGCTGCTGCCGCCTGTAGCCACCACGATAACCCCAATGTCAATTTTTGTCTTGCCGGCTTCCGTCTCGATCTCGACGTCGAATTTGCCGATAAAGCCCTGAACATTGGTAACGCGCGCGCCGGTGAAAACGGTAATCTTGGCATTGTTTGCGACTTCTTTTCTCTTTGCTTCAATCAGCTCGCCCGCATCCGTCATGGTGGGGCCAAGTTTATTGAGCTTGTTCAGCATACCGCCTAAGTCTTCTTCCTTTTCTACTAAGACCACTTCGTAGCCACGTTTGGCAAGGGCCGATGATGCCGTCATTCCGGCAATGCCTCCGCCGATTACCAGGGCGCGGGTCTGAACCTGGGACATGATCGATTCCTGGGGTTCCAGCAAGGCCGCCTTGGCAACCCCCATACGAATCAGATCCTTGGCCTTGGCGGTCCCTTCTTCCTGCTGCTGCATATGCACCCAGGAGCATTGATCGCGAATATTAACCATCTCGAAAAGATAGGGGTTCAGTCCGGCCTCTTGGCAGGAACTTCTGAAAAGGGGCTCATGGGTTCGCGGCGAGCAGGAAGAGACCACCACACGATTCAGGTTTTGCTCTTTGATCGCTTTTTTGATCTCATTAATGCCGCCTTCGGAACACGAATACAGGTTCCTCTGAACAAACGTTACATTGGGAAGCTTCTGGGTGTAGTCATCAAGAGCTTCCATGTCCAGATAGCCGGCGATATTGGACCCGCAGTGGCAAATAAATACTCCGGTCTTGATGTCATGCTCTTTATTCTCAGGCAACGGCTTGCTCCTTTTCTGACGTCGATTGCATCGCAGTTTCAGCGGCACGCTCAGCAGCGCTGGAAGCCTGGGCTACAGATTCAGGGACGTCCATGGGCGACTCGGCGCAGCCGCAGACAAAAATCCCCGACACGCTGGTG
Organism: Desulfobacterales bacterium; assembly: GCA_032127815.1. Taxonomy (GTDB): domain Bacteria; phylum Desulfobacterota; class Desulfobacteria; order Desulfobacterales; family UBA11574; genus Desulfatibia_A. Next base: position 3,516 of record JAQBHK010000240.1, on the reverse strand, counting down.
TCAACCGGCGACAGAGAGCTGGTCTTAATGAAATTATATTCATCCAACTCTACACCGAAAGTCTTGGCCAGCTCAACAATCCCTTTTGTCGGCGCACAGGCGGTAGCCAGAATCACCATATCGAATTTTTCTTCTTTTACCTGCCGCTGTTGGGTATCTTCATAAATTACGACCGGGCTATGGTCGGCACCTTCCATGATTTCGCTGACCCGCCCGCGCACATAAGTAATATTAGAGTTTTTGCCGCCGCGAATTTTATACTCTTCGAACCCTTTGCTGACCGCTCTTATATCCATGCCGAAGATAGTGGATGTTGTCTCCGGCTCGTGCTCGTGGGCAATGACGGCTTCCTTGATGGAGTGCATGCAGCAGTATCCCGAACAAAACGGATAGAATCGAAAATCACGGGAACCCACACACTGGATAAAGGCCAGTCTTTGGGCGACGGTAAAACCCCCGGCCTTCTTTTTCAGGGCTTCCAGAGGCTCCAGAACTGCCAAATGCTCGGCATACTTATCAGCCCACTTTTTACGGTCCTCGTCATCCTGATATTGACCCTGCCGGTATTTTTCATATACGTCGGCAGAGGCTTGATCATGTTTATTTTCAAGTCTGTCCAGGGTTTTCTGCGATCTTTCGGCCTTTTTTTCCAGGGCTTCGATTTCGGCGACAACAGCTCGATCAGAAGGACGATCCAAATGACCGTGGGTGGGTCCGCTGGCACTCAGAAGCCGTTCGAACTCCATGGCCGTAACCACATTGGGCAGTTCCCGGAAGCGGTATTCGGGAATCTGCGACGGATCAAAAACGTCGTAGCCGACCGCGATGATAATGGCGCCGACAGAAAGAGTTATGATCCTGTCTTCCTGTTCGTAGTTGACGGCATCCGCCTGGCAGACCTTTTTGCAAATGCCGCATTTCTTGCCCTGCAACTGGCGGCAGTGGTCCGCATCAATGGTGTGGGTCGAAGGGATGCCTTGGGCAAAATAGCTGTAAATCGCACTGCGGCTGCCCAGACCTTCATTGAAAGCATCCGGCACCAGCGACGGGCATTTTTCAGCACAGGCCCCGCAACCGGTGCACTTGTCTTCCTCTACATAGCGTCTCTTCCTGCGAACGGTGACGGTGAAGTCTCCCTCTTGGCCTTCCACTTTCTCGACGTCGCTGTAGGCCAGAAGCTCAACATTGGGATGTCGACCGACATCCAGCATCTTGGGCGAAAGGATTCAGATGGCACAGTCGTTGGTGGGAAAGGTCTTGTCCAACTGGGCCATCTTGCCGCCGATACTGGGCAGTTTCTCCACCAAATGGACCTTGATACCCATATCGGCAAGGTCCAGGGAGGCCTGAATTCCGGCAATACCGCCGCCAACAACCAGAACGTCTTTATTCATGATCAATGTCCTTATTTTATATTGTTTGACAGGATTTACAGGATTTACAAGATTAATTAATTTTCCGCCTGAAGGCGGATGCCTTTTTACCCATTTTCATCAATAAAATGGGTAAAAAATATCCTGAAAATCCTGTTATCCTGTCAAATTATTGAACTGTTTTCAATCGCTCGGCCACAAGATCGAACAAATCAGTGATTTCTATATCCAGATTATAGGCCTTTTTGGCACACCGGAAATGAATCTGGCATTTGGGGCAGGCCGTTATAACCGTCCCGGCGCCGGTCTCTCCGGCTTCTTTGAGACGCTGCATCTGGATTTCTTTGCTGCAGCTGGAACAGTTCATCCAGCCGGACGTTCCGCAGCAGATCCCGTTTTCTCTGGAGCGCGGCATCTCTTTAAGTTCGATTCCGGGAATAGCTTCCAGAAGCTTGCGAGGAGCATCGTAAACTCCTGCCAGCCTTCCAAGCCGGCAGGGATCATGGTATGTCACGATTTCTTCTTCGGATTGAGCCAGCTGGATGACACCCTCGCTTAGTTTGTCCGCCAGAAAATCAATAATATGAACCGGCTCAAAACCGAGTTCGCCCAAATACTTAGGATAGTATTCCTTAAATGTGTGATACCCTTCCGGACAGCTGAAAATAACTTGTTTGGCGCCGGAAGATCTGATCACATCCACGTTCAAGCGCGCCAGCTGTTTGAATTTTTCTTCATTACCGTTCCAAAGCGCGTCATGGCCGCAACATCTTTCATTGTTGCTGACCACCGGCTCCACCCCGCAGGCGTTCAGAATCTTGACGACGTTCCGCGCTCCCTGAATAGAGCCGGCATCTATATCCCGAAAAATGACATCATAATAAGGCCGGCAGCCCACAAAATAGAAAATGTCACCCGTCTCCCTGATTTTTCCATCCTCGATCCAGGATACACGGTTCTGCTTGATATCCTTGGTCTGGAGGGCAGAAATAGTCTGCAGCATCCCGTTGTGTGCCGGCATCCCGTCGAATCCCAGCCCGTGGGCTCCGTCACGCATCAGGCGGATAAATTCAGGAAAGTTGATATCCGCCGGACAGCGGACGCTGCACTGGGCGCAGGTCAGGCAGCTCCAGATGGTCTTATCGGAAAATTCCTCCAGTTCATAAAGGGAGCGCTCAATAATCTGACGGGGGGAAAAATCAGGAAAAACCTTAGAGACCGGACAGCTTCCGGTACATACGCCGCAGTCAAGGCAAAAGTAGGTTTTTGTAGTGTTTACCAGTTCATTAATCGTAGACATGCCAACCTCTTTGGCTTTTATTTTTCAGGTTCAGATGTTCAAGGTTCACCGTTCAGCGTTAACCTCTGAACCCTGAACTTTTGAACGGTATTTTTTTCAGGCCGCTTGTTTTAAAGCGGAAGGTCCCAGAGATTTGACCTTATCGGTAAATTCCCTGGCGACCTCGGCAAAACGTACGCCTTCTGCCGAAGAAATCCATTCCAGGCGCACTCTGGCCGGCTCAATGCCGAGAATCTCGACCAGCTCTGTGGTCATCCGGAACATTTTTTCAGCCTTTACATTACCATCCAGGTAATGACAGTCACCCATGTGTCACCCGGCCACCAGTACGCCGTCGGCCCCCGTCTGAAACGCCTTGAGAATGAAGTTGGGGTTCACGCGACCGGAGCACATCAGGCGGATGATGCGCATGTTGGACGGATATTGCAGGCGGCTGACACCGGCCAGATCGGCGGCCGAATAGGCACACCAGTTACAGGCAAATGTTATTATTTTAGGTTCGAATTCTTCAACCATATAGTTATACTCCCCTATCGATTGTCGATTGTTGATTTATGATTGTTGATTGTTGATTGTTGATTGAAAAATGAAAAAATGTATTTTCATATTTTATCTACGTTTTTTTCTTATTGGACTTTCTGCTCTGAGCTGTTCTTCTTGTCGTTCGGAGTTCAATTCTCACCATTGCTTAGCTAAAAACCTTAAATCACAAATCATCAATCATCAATCGTCAATCATCAATCGTCAATCATCAATTAAAAGCCGCTTCCACCATGGTCAACACTTCCTGATCATCGAAATGCAGAATAGAGGCTGCGCCGGTGGGGCATGCCACGGCACACG
>JAQBHK010000239.1:0-9248 GCA_032127815.1 Desulfobacterales bacterium | reverse complement strand
CCGCCCAAACCGCTCCATGCTTGTCGCTTCAATGGTATAATCGATTTCCTTTTCAAGCGTCCTGGCAAATTCCTCAACAATTTTCACAGGACGGTAGAGCGACATCTCCTCTATATTACGTTCCATCAAGGTTGCCAGATGGAGCATAATCTCAAGATCTACTTCTATGATCTTCTTGATGCCGGGACGCTGCACCTTGACCGCTACGGTTTCACCGTCGGCCAATCTGGCCTTGTGCACCTGGCCGATGGATGCGGAAGCAAAAGAGTTCTCATTAAAATATTCAAAAATCTCTTTCAGGGGGGTGCCGAACTCAGCTTCGATGATCCTGCTGACTTCGCTGAAACCGAAAGATGGAACATTATCCTGAAGTTTGGCAAGCTCTTTGATGAATTGAGCCGGAACCAGATCCGGACGCGTTGAAAGTACCTGCCCCAGCTTGATATACGTAGGGCCCAGTTCTTCAATAGCCATTCGAACTCTTTGCGCCCTGGACAACTTTTCTATCCGGTCGCGCCGTTTGCTGGAGATCAACTGAAGACCGACTTCAATGTACTGTTCGATCTTTAAAAGCTCGATCAGATCTCCAAAACCATACTTGAAAAAAATAGCCAGAATCTGGCGATAGCGGCTCAAATGGCGGTAGGTACGGCCTACAACACCGATTTTTCGTATACTAAGCATAATTTACTATTTAGAGGTCTCGGTGCTCTCACTAATAGCTTTTTTTAGATCCCTTATCTCCTTTTTCAGCCCTTTTAGTTCATCGGTGGTGACGACATCCGCCCGCTTCATAAATTCTTTAACGGCCTTTTCAATCTTTTCTTCGAGTTTCTTTTGGGTATCGTCATAGCGTTCCTGAAGATCCTTAATGAACTTACCACCTTCTTTTTCAGACATGTGGCCTTTTTTGGCCAGTTCCTTGGCCAGGTCTTCAACCTCATCCTTTGCAATCAGGGCCAGGCCGATGCCGGTCAACAGGGACTTTTTAAGAATATTCAACATCACCGCCTCCTTTTATTCATAAAATTAAAAAATTCATATTTGTTGCGGTACAATATTATTAGATAATCACGAAAACACGAAATAATGAAAGCACGGAATAAAAAAATTCCGTTTTTCCGTGCTTTCGTGATAGAGAATTTGTTTCTTTTCCGGCTTGTCCGGGTTAGGTATTAACTACTTTAGCTTACCGATAATAGCGCTGGCAATGGTATTCTTCTGAATCTCTTTGGTACCTTCGTATATTTCCGTAATTTTGGCGTCGCGGTAGAAGCGCTCGACTTCATACTCGGCCATGTATCCATATCCTCCCAGCAGCTGGATGGCCTCGTCGGCGACTTCCACAGCGGTCCGGGCAGCATACATTTTGGCCATGGAGGTCAGTTTGGGATCGATGCGCCCCTGGTCAAAGTTCCAGGCGGCCTTATAGGTGATGAGTCTGGCAAGTTCGATTTTCGTAGCCATATCGGCAAGCTTGTGCTGGGTGACCTGGAACTGAGCAATCTTTTTGCCGAACTGCTCCCTTTGCTTGACATAGGCCAGTGCACGATCAAAAGCTCCCTGGGCAATTCCAAGGGCCTGGGCCGCAATCAATATCCGGCTTTCATCAAAAAATTCCAGCACCTGATAAAAACCCTTCCCCTCTTTACCTATCAAATTCGAGACCGGAACACGGACATCTTTAAAAACGACCTCCGAGGTAGACATCATATGGATACCCATCTTTTGTCCGACATCTGTGGCCGAAACCCCTTTGCGGTCCGCCTCTACCAGAATCATGCTGATACCCCGATACGTCGGCTTGCTGTGAAGATCGGTCTGGCAGAGAACACAAAAAAAGCCGGCCCGATCGCCGTTGGTAATGAATATTTTGGAACCGTTGATGACCCAGTGGTCCCCATCTTTTTCCGCACTTGTATCCATACAAGTAATATCTGAGCCATGATCAGGTTCTGTAAAAGCCCCGGCAGAAAGCATTTGGCCTTCTGCTACCGGCGGCAGAAATTTTTCTTTGAGCTCGTCGCTGCCAAAATGCAAAACGCATTCAGATGCAAAGTTGGCCAGTATCAAGGCACTGCCGATAGAAGAATCTCTTCTGCAGAACTCTTCGGCGACAAGGATATTCTCTAAAACCCCGAGCCCTTGTCCGGAGTATTGCTCCGGAAAATGTATGCAGATAAACCCAAGGTCAGCTGCTTTTTTCCATATTTTTGTCGGAAATTCGTGTTTCCTGTCAAGTTCAAGGGCAAGTTCTTTATCAAATTCACCCTTGGCAAAGTCCCTGGCGGCTTTCTGAATTTCTTTTTGCGACGTTGAGAGTTCGAAGTCCATCCTGTTACTCCTTTAAAGTTCAGTTTTAGGTAACTTCTCTATAAAAAACCTTTATTTACCTAACATAAACATAGAAATATTGCAAGAAGTTTGAAATACTTACACAACTTCTAATGTTTACCGCCCTGCAAGCGCCAATTCTGTCAATCACTAAAAACGCGCAACGGGCAGGCGCACCACACGCAGCCGCCTCTTGAGGTTTACTCAATGGGTGTAAAAGAGACTTGACTGTCTGGCGATGCTGCCCTATTTTGTGTACTAATCACGAGCGCAAACAAAATTTAGATAAAGTAATAAAATCGTAACACAATTTTATTTACGAAAGGAATTTTAAATATGCCGATTTCAATTGCACTGGCCGGAAAAGGCGGCACAGGGAAAACCACTGTTGCGGGTATGCTGATCAAGTATCTGGTAAAGACGAACAAGTCGCCCGTACTGGCTGTTGACGCCGACTGTAATGCAAATTTAAATGAGGTTCTGGGCCTTGAAGTTTTAGATACGCTTGGAAATGCCCGTGAGGATATGAAAAAAGGGACAGTTCCCAGCGGAATGACCAAAGATGTCTTTATGAACATGAAACTTCAGCAGGCCATTATAGAACATGACGGCTATGACCTTGTTGTTATGGGCCAGCCGGAAGGCTCGGGCTGCTATTGTGCTGCAAATAATCTTTTGACGGGATTTCTGGATAAACTTATCGGTAATTACCCTTATATCGTCATGGATAATGAAGCCGGAATGGAGCATATCAGCCGGCTGACCACCAGCAATGTTGATATTCTTCTCATTGTTGCGGACACATCTCGGCGGGGACTTCAGGCCGCCTTCAGAATCGATAAACTTGCCAAAAGTCTGAACATCGGCGTCGGCAAGAGCTGCCTGGTCATCAACCAGACCCGGGAAGCACCTTCTGATATGGTTTTGGAAATGATCAGCAAGGAAAATATGGAACTTGCCGGAACGATCCCTGCAGACGACACCGTCTACGAATATGATCTAAACGGACGTCCAACTGTAGAAATTTCAGATGATAATCCGGCTATGCGGGCAGCATTTGATATATTCGCCAAAATCCTTCCCTAATCGAGCGTAACCGCTGCCATGGATGCATCCAGCCCTTACGAGGACCTCTACATTTACTATCTTCAAGGCCGTCTGTCGCCGGATCAGAAATTATTTGGCCCCGATTATATCGGCTGCTGGCATGAGGATGAGTTTTCTTTTCTGTTCTTCTCCAGACCCGCCCGCGCCAAAGTAGATAACATCCTTGACTCTCAACAGCATTTAATCCTTCTTGACGAATTTAAGATGGCCTACGACCAGTGGCAGGGGGGCAGAATAGCTCCTTTCAGATCCGGTCGTTTCCACATAGCGCCTCCGTGGCAAATACCATGGAAAAATAAAAGCTTATGCCGAGATGAGCTGCGCATCATTCTTGACCCGGGAGTTGTTTTTGGAACAGGAACCCACCCCACAACCTGTCATTGCCTGGAAGCACTTGAGTTGGTCTTTGGCCTGGGAACACCTGTTACGGCCCTTGATCTGGGAACCGGTACAGGCCTGCTGGCTCTGGCCGCATCCCGGCTGGGTTGCAGCAAAACCCTTGCGGTTGACCTGAATTTTCTGGCGACAAATACTGCCTTGAAAAATGTACGCTTGAACAGGATGCAGGACAAGGTTCTGGTTATCCAGGGACTTGCTGAGGATTTTATTGACTCACCTTACGATCTTGTGATAGCAAATATTCACTATGATGTTATGAAGCATCTTGTTGATGCTCAAGGTTTTCTTGATAAAGAGTGGTTTATTCTGTCCGGTCTCTTGCGTACCCAGGCAAGAGATATTGCCCACAGGTTATCCCGGCATCCTTTCCAAATCATAAAAAAATGGGAACAAGACGGGATCTGGCATACGTTTTTCGGTAGGATCGAGTAGTGAGTGTCCATCAATAAATGAGGATTTTTGTTCAATATCAAGGCATGCGAAAAAATAACCACAGGCATATGTGTATTATTCCGAGGATTATTTTTTGAGCATAACGCAGAGATTGGGCAAAAAGACCATTAATGGATGGGCACAAGTTAATTGTTGCGAAAGGTTAAGCATGTACATCAAATGTTGGGGATCCAGGGGTTCTATTCCTGTTTCAGGCAAGCAATATCTTAAATACGGAGGCGATACCACCTGCCTTGAAATCAGGGCAAAAAGCGGCGATATCATTATCGTCGATGCTGGAACCGGAATCCGCAGGCTCGGCAAACAGTTGATTGAGAATAATGAATTTAAGTATCATTTCATCTTCACTCATGCCCACTGGGATCATTTAATGGGGTTTCCATTTTTCAAACCGCTCTATTTTGCCCAGTCCCAATTATTCATGCACAGATGCCCGTTTCACAGTGATTTTGTGGCAACCATACTTTCCAAAGTCATGTCTCCGCCGAACTTTCCGGTAAAATATAATGATCTAAAAGCCCAAATCGAATATCTGGTAGCATGCCCCGCTACATTTGAAATCGGCTCTGTAACCATAGAGCCGATCCGCATCAGCCATCCTAATAGCGGCAGTGGATACAAGTTTACAGAAGAAGGCAAATGCTTTGTTTTTCTTACCGACAATGAACTCGATTTCGTTCATCCCGGCGGTTTAACATTTAAAGATTATCTGGAATTTTCCCAAGGAGCGGATCTTCTGATTCACGATGCCGAATACACCCCCGAAGAGTATAAAACCAACATCGAATGGGGACACTCTAACTTTACCAGTACCCTTGAGCTTGCCCTTCAAGCCGGAGCCGGTCAATTGGGTCTGTTTCATTTAAACCAGGATCGGACTGACCAGGCAATGGATGAAATTATTAAGACGTGCTGGCAAAGTATCGCTGCAAAGGAGAGCAACCTTGAATGTTTTGCCGTAACCAGCGATATGACGTTTAATTTGTAATTATTATTGTCGCTTGCCATCTTCTGCTATAATGCACCTTGACCCGAATTTCTGATTACCCATCATGAAGCTGCAATGAATGATCTTATTCAAAAAGCCGCCCAAGATATTGTCGGTGCAAAAAAGGCCATTGCCCTGACCGGAGCAGGAATCTCCGTTGAAAGCGGTATTCCCCCATTCAGAGGGCCAGGGGGCCTATGGGAGAAAATTGACCCCCTGGAATTTGCCCATATCGACGCCTTTATGCAAGACCCGGCAAAAGTATGGAATTTTTTTATTAAAGAAATGAAAGCAATTCTTGACAATGCCCGGCCTAATGACGCTCACAAAAGCCTGGCACGCTTAGAAGAACTTGGGATAGTAACAACTATTATTACCCAAAATGTGGACGGGCTCCATCAGACGGCAGGGAACACAGATGTTATCGAATTCCATGGAAATTTTGCGTGGCAACGTTGTTTGGACTGTGATAAAAGATTTGAAACAGCCAGATTGGATATATCACAAATTCCTCCGCGCTGCAGTTGCGGCGGAATTTACAAGCCCGATTGCGTTTTTTTCGGGGAAATAATCCCTCCCCAGCATCTGCTGCGCTCCGAGCAAATTGCTTCCGCTTGCACCATTATGCTGGTCATCGGAACATCAGCCGAGGTTCACCCTGCCGCCTTAATACCTGTAATTGCCAAACAGGCGGGCGCAAAAGTAATTGAAATCAATCTCGAAAAAACTTCTTTAACGCAAAATATCAGCGACTATATTATCATGGGCAAAGCCGGAGAGATTATGAAGCGTTTAACCTCTGAAGTCGAGCGTTTGCTTTAGCAAATTAAAAGTGTATCCTAATTGAATGTAAACAAAAAAAGTACTAAGCGATGATTCAGGCAGACCTTTACGAAAAAAGCATACATATCGATCCGTATGTCTCTACCGGGGACTGCAGGGCCTGCGGGTTTCACAGTCGGGCAGAGTTTATAGAAAGCCTTCGTGCCGGACGGCTTAAACCCTCACAGTGCAAGATGTCCAAGATGCGTTTCCTTCCTCTGCTCTGGGCGGCAAGGCCCAATGAAATCCTGCCCGAAGTGGAAGTGCTCCAGCTCCCGAATGCCGGCCCCACCGGGCTCTTCCCCATCAACCATCCCCAAAAGGATTCACCGATCCTGGTGTCGGGCAATTCGCGGCTCACCGATGAGGTTCTCACGGCGGTACTCTCCACGACATTGAGCCCGTTCTGGTACCTGGTTGTGGATACAGACGGTCATACCGTGGACATGGCCATGGTTTACGAGGCCTTTACGGCTGAACGGGTTGTGCAGATGCTCATCCGCGAAGAAGCGGATAAAATTGCGCCGAAATCAACCCTTTTCCTGCCGGGCCTTGCGGTACAGATACGCGATAACCTGGTCCAGGCAAGCGGCCGATCTGTAATTGTCGGACCAGTATGTGCCGCTGAACTTCCTCTGTTTTTCGGCGAAATGCACTGGAAGGTAGCTTAAACCAGAATCAGCCCGTTCTTTCTTTACGAGCCCTTAATCGCAAGCTAACAGGTGGGATCTCAGATTCTCTTTCTTATTCCCCAGACCGATCTTGTCTCGTATATTTTTTCTATGAGTGTCAATTGTTCTTGGAGATACTTTCAGGGTTTTTGCTATGTTCTTGGTAGTATTACCTTGCCTTACCAGGTTAACTATACGGATCTCTGTGGGTGTCAATTTTAAATATTTCAGGGAAAGTTTTCTAGTGAAAGGCGATATTATTTCGTCCATATTTGATTCTATGATACTTAAAAAAGTTTTTTGGTGATCATCCAAATCGGTTTTTTTGATCTTTTTGAAATATGGTGTAATCAGTTCCATTACGTTGGTCATCACATTATCTTCTATTTCTATTTTATCCTCTTCTCTTTTTTTCAATAAAACTTTCATGGCGGTATTAATTTCCTCAAGACTTTTTTTCTTGAGTTCCAGTTCTATGGTGCGTTCCTTAAGCGCCTCTTCCGCCTCCTTGCGTTCAGTGATATCGATGGTGTACGTGCGCACGCCTGTTACCTCCTCACCCTTGTAAATCAGACTGGAAGTTACAAGACCCCAAAAAAGTGAACCGTCTTTGCGCAACAGGCGGTATTCCGTAGACGGCACTTTTTCACCTTGCATCATCCTTTGGATACGCTCGTAGTGTTGCCCACGATCTTCCGGAAAGACCAGCTCTAAAACATGAAAGCCTTCGTCAAAATCTTCAGGCTGATAACCAGCCAGTTTATATCCATGTGGATTAACATACTTAAGAATTCCATCAAGATCATACTCAACAATTACCGAAGGCAGCATCTCAGCCGTGTCTCTGAAACGTTTCTCACTCTCCCGCAGCGTCTCCTCGATCCGCTTGCGGTCAGAAGCCTCTTTTGTCAATTGTTCAATCTTTTGTTCTAACTCTTCATAGGACGGTTTCCGGGACACTGGATAATCCTCCGCTCCATTAAGTTATTCAGCAGTCGGGCAGTTTTTCCCATAATGCTTGGTGAATTAGCGAGCGGTCTTACAGCGAAAACTCCCCAACCCCTAAATTGTCAGATTAATTGACTATTATATTTAGCTGATTCTACACAAAAAGCAAGGCTGAATTTAGGATTTCAAAATGCAGAGTGAAATTACCTGTTAGGGTAAGCTATAGTGCTCGCGTTAATGTTTTTAATGCCCCTGCAATATCACTACCCAGATGGAAGCGAATCACATGACGACCGGCATCCAGCAATGCCTGGCGATCACCAAGCGCCTGGGCGTTTTTCAAAACTCCAAAGCTAATGGAAGAGGTGCTGCCTCCGGCCTGATCCGGAATAGGCAAATCTTTTTGCAGGTCTGCAGTGAGTTGAACAAACAAACCGTTGCCCCTATCCCCTTTATGGAGTTGGCCGGTTGAGTGCAAAAAACGCGGCCCGTATCCAACCGTAACAGCCAGGCGAAATTGTTGTTGAATTTTCGTCTGCAATTTTTGCAGCAGCACATCGATTTCCGAACTCGGCTTGATATAGGCCTGGATCGCAACATAGCTCCGTCCGGCAGCCTCATCTTCGCCTGATGCGGCCAGAGAAAGAAACTTTTGTAAAACCTGAAAGATACTGTCAGCGGTAAAATCGGAATAAACAGTGATTCCCTCTGATTGAAAAGCGGGCGTCAACCTGGGCAGTTTGCCCTCTTTTTGGTAGGCCGCAACCATTTTGCGTGCCAGTACCTTGGCGGATTCCACATTGGGCTGATCAAAGGGGTTAATTCCCAGGCACATTCCCGCAATAACCGTAGCCATTTCCCAGCGGAAAAACTCGCCGCACAGATCATATTGATCGCGCAAATTCAATTGGACCACCGGCCGGCCGTTATCTCTTAAAGCCTGCACGCTTGCATCGTGGGTGTCGTCACCGTTAAGGCGCAAGTATACAAACAGACGATCATTTCCGTATTTGTCAGGCAAGCTTACATTCTCGCCGCTTACCGGTACAATGCCTTTACCCTCCTTGCCCGTACTTTCGGCAATCAACTGCTCCACCCAGGCCCCAAAATAGGAAACAGGCGGCGAAATGATAAGCGTTACCTTATCCCGTCCGGCAAGGGCCAGTTCTCCCATGGCGGCACCCAGAAGGGCGGCACTATTATCAGTGCGGGCAGTAACATTCCAGCTTGCCGTATTTTGGGCCATGATTGCAGCTCTCTCCAGCATCAACACAAGATCCATTCCGATAAGGGCGGCCGGCACCAGACCGAAGTATGATAAGGCCGAGTAGCGACCTCCGATATTGGGATCATTTAAAAAAACTTTTTTGAATTTTAACTCTTTGGCCGTGGACTCCAGACCGCTCCCGGGATCGGTGATGGCTATAAAGTGTTGACCGGCCTTATCGGCGCCCACACGTTTCAGCGCCTCATTGTAAAAAAACTTCATGAATGAAGCTGTTTCGACCGTGCCGCCTGATTTGGTG
>JAQBHK010000238.1:0-2606 GCA_032127815.1 Desulfobacterales bacterium | reverse complement strand
AATCCGCTTCTGCGCGTGTGAAACTCACGCATAAGCGTACATAGCACGGAACCGGATTGAACCCGCTTTCAGACTGAAAACCACACCCCCTTGATTTTTATTCCAGCAAAGAAAACCTGGTCCTCCCCCGCCGAATGGCGGGATTTTCAAAGGGCCAGACGAAGATCCCGCCTTGCGGGGGTCAGAGTTCGGTGGCTCTGCAATATGAAGTGCAAAGGCTTTAAATCCGAAGCACGAAATCCGAAATCAGAAACAATATTTAATGACCAAAATTCAAATGATCCAAACAATAGACGTATCTGACATCGTGAATATGATTTTGTTTTTGTCATTAGGGAATTATATATTTGAATTTGCCCTTCGACTTCGCTCAGGGCGGTGAGCCAGCCGAACCGTTTCGAGTTTCGATATTCGGCCCGCCCTGGTGCGACATAACCGGCTTATTTACCGGAACGGATTTTTTTGCTCCTAAAAGTTGTTCGATCCTGACGTTGGATGCAACGGTCTGGGCCGGGGATTTCGAATTTTGCCAATGGCATTTGCGTAAAACATACCCTCTGGGGTCTGATGTTTACATGTCCTCATTCTCATCTTCCGCTTCATCGATTATCAGGGTGTCGTCCTTCAGGGGGATTTCCTGAACCTTTTTCAGCTGGCGTTCAATGGCGCGGGTGCGCACTTCCGCCATACCGATGGTGTTGCTGGCCTCCAGTAGTTTCTTTTTGGTTTTGGACAACACCTCGCCGAATTTGCTGAATTCGGTTTTAACCATCCCCAGGAGTTCCCAGACTTCGCTGGAGCGTTTTTCGATCACCAGGGTTCGAAAGCCCGTCTGCAGGCTGTTGAGCAGTGCGGCCAGGGTGGTGGGACCGGCAACCACAATGCGGTGTTCACGCTGCAGCGTATCACAGAGGCCCGGCCGGCGCAGCACTTCAGCGTAGAGCCCTTCCACCGGCAGGAACATGATGCCGAAATCCGTGGTGTTGGGAGGGTCGATATACTTTTCCTTAATGTTTTTTGCTTCAGCTTTAATTCTTGTTTCCAGGCTTTTAATTGATTTTTCGGCCAGCTCCTTGTCTGCTGCTTCCTGGGCATCGATCAGGCGCTGGTAGTCTTCCTGGGGGAATTTGGAGTCGATCGGCAGCCAGACCACCCGGTCCCTGTCGCTATTGGGTCCGGGCAGACGGATCGCAAACTCGACCCGTTCGTTGCTGTTTTTCTTGGTGACCACATTCACATCATACTGCTCGGTTGTCAGGATCTGCTCCAGAATATTGCCGAGCTGTATTTCGCCCCAGGTGCCGCGGGTCTTGACATTGGTTAGCACCTTTTTCAAGTCGCCCACGCCGGTAGCCAGGCTGCGCATTTCTCCCAAGCCTTTATAGACCTGTTCAAGCCGTTCGCTGACCTGTTTAAAAGATTCTCCCAACCTTTTTTCCAGGGTGGACTGCAGTTTTTCATCTACAACCGCCCGCATCTGCTCCAGTTTACGGCTGTTGTCTTCCTGCAGGGAACGCAGCTGCTGCGCCACCGTTTGACGCATGTTTTCCAGCTTGGCTTCATTCAGTTTGGTCATATCGGCCAGCTGTCTGCTGAATGAATCGAGCTGGTCTTTTTGCATGCCGGCCGATTCGCTGATTCTTTTTAAAAGCGAGTCAGCGGTGTTTCGCAAGGACTGTCCGATCTCCTCTCGCGCGCGCATGGCGCTGAGGGCGGTTTCCTCGCGGTTGCGGGACATTTCATCTTTGACAACCCGTTCGCTGTGATCCAGCCGGGTTTCCAGCAGGGAAAAACTGTCTTTCAGTTGCAAAGTGATGCCGGCCATCCTGCGGTTGAAAAAAATGAGCACAAGGATGAAAAGCCCCATGGAGATGACCCCGAAAAAGATCCATAACAGCTCGGCAGGAGAAAGTTGTGATAGCAACGATTTTAAGGTGTCCATATTCGCTATTCTCGCTGGATACGACCGGCGGATTGAAAAGCAATCTGTTTTAAAAACTGAAACGCTTAACTCAGGTTTTGAAAGTATAGGAAAAAGCGTATATAAGGTCAAGCAAGAAAGCGGCCTTTTTTATGTTGCTCTTGATATTCAAATGCACTTAGGTTAACTTAAATTATTTAAAACCCTGCAGCAAAACTTCCGGGATTTTTTAGGGGATCAGAATGGCGGTAACGACCTACTGGGCGGATAATTATGTGCAAAAAAAGCGCAGCATCCAGGATGCCATTCGCCTGATTAAGCCGGGGCAAAGAGTCTTTATCGGCTCTTCCTGCGGGGTTCCGCAGTCTCTGGTCAGAGAATTTGCTGAAGCATCCGCGCAATTGACCGATGTTGAGGTCGTACGTCTGCTGGCCCTGGAGAGCACCCCTCTGACTTTGATTGCAAACAAAACCAAAAATCACAGCCTCAATATCCGCTCTTTCTATCTGGGATCCGCCAAAACCAAGGGACTGGCCAGAAATATGCGGTTTATCACCCCGAGTAACCTGTCGGCGGTGCCGCGGCTATTTAAAACCCGGCAGCTTCCCAGTCATGTGGCCCTGATCCAGGTGTCCCCGCCCGATGATTTCGGATGGATGAGTCTGGGGGTGTCGGTGGACATCAC
>JAQBHK010000237.1:0-2866 GCA_032127815.1 Desulfobacterales bacterium | reverse complement strand
GCCGGGGGCGATCGCCAAGATCAAGATAGTAGAAACATTCACTTTAGGGGGGCATCA
Organism: Desulfobacterales bacterium; assembly: GCA_032127815.1. Lineage (GTDB taxonomy): Bacteria > Desulfobacterota > Desulfobacteria > Desulfobacterales > UBA11574 > Desulfatibia_A. The sequence goes on along the minus strand of JAQBHK010000237.1, from coordinate 2,809 downwards.
GAAATCGAAGATACAGAAATGAACTGAACCGCTTCGCGGAAAGGTAACCGCCCGTCCCGGTCTATGTTGATCATATCCCAACAGAATTAACATTTCATTCCAACGATTTTCAGTTATAATACCTTCTTGGTAGACGGAGGTGTCTACTATTTATCAACTTTTAGCAAGGAGGTATTACCATGAGCAGTGATCTAAGAACCCAATTTCTGAACTACATGACCCTTCAACGCTTTTCGCCTCACACCCAAAGAGGTTACATTGCAGCAGTTAAAGGATTGGCCGATTTTCACAAAAAATCACCAGACCTGCTTACAAACGATCAAATGCAAGACTACTTTCTCTATCTGATTAAAGATCGAAAGCTGGCGTGGGGATCATGCAACAATCATTTTTCAGGCATCTCCTGTTTCTGTAGGAATATTTTGAAATGGGATGAAATCACTTTTAAATGCCCGCCAATGCCGAGAACCAAGCAATTGCCGATTATTATCAGTGAGGAGGAGGCTAAACGTTTGTTTGATGCAACAGACAACCTTAAGCACAAAGTTATACTCAAGACTGTTTATAGTGCCGGACTTCGGCTAGGTGAGGTCATCCGCCTGAAGCCGGAACATATTGAAAGTGATCCCTCCAGGATGATGATCCGAATTGAACAAGGTAAAGGTAGAAAAGACCGTTACTCTATCCTTGCTCGAAGCTTACTTCCGGAACTCAGAGAGTATTGGCGTAAATACAAACCTGGAGTATGGTTGTTTCCAGGGCAAAACCGAAAAAACCATATCGGCCCTTCAGCGGTTTATAGTATCTTTCAAAAGGCAAAAAAAAAGCCGGTATAAAAAGAGGCCAGGGTACTCACACCCTTCGGCATGCCTTTGCCACTCATTTGCTTTCCCAGGGAACTGATCTATATACCATCAGTCGACTCCTTGGTCACACCTCTATAAAAACCACCGTCGTATATCTTCACCTTATTCCGGAACGGATCACTAATATCAAAAGCCCCCTTGATCATCTTTATGAAAACAAAGGAGGGCCATCCGATGAATAAAAAACCTAACGATGCATCATCTGAAAACAGCAAAGAAAAACATGAAGTCGCAGATGTTTTTCGTCTCTACGGCCAAGACTACCGCCTGAACAACCCCCTTCCGTCTGATCATATCAAGGTCATGCGTCATATCCAAATCTGTCGGACTGCTGCCCTCGGAGGTCATATTGAACAATGCGATCAATGCCGGTTTGAACGCATCGCTTATAACTCATGCAGAAACAGACATTGCCCAAAATGTCAAACCAAGGCCAAGGAAAAATGGCTTAATGATCGTAAAGTTGAGTTGCTTCCCTGCGGTTATTTTCATCTAGTCTTTACTTTGCCCCATGACCTTAATCCGATTATATTGTGCAATAAAAAGACTGCCTTTAACATCCTGTTTGCAGCAGTAAGCCAAACACTGCAGGCCTTTGCCAAAGATCCACAGTGGAAACTTGAAGGTCAACTCGGGTTTATTGCAGTTCTACATACCTGGTCTCAGACATTAATGGACCATTTTCATCTACACTGTCTTGTTCCCGGTGGTGCCCTTTCATTTTCCAAAAAGCGATGGACAGCTGCAAACGATTCATTTTTATTCCGTATTGAATCGTTAGCCAAAGAATTTAAAAAGCGATATTTAAAACTTCTGGAAACGGCTCATCGCAAAAACGAACTGATTTTCCCGGGTAAAACTGCGACCTTTGAATCTCATGCAGGCTTCGGTCAATTGATTGATTCTCTTTTCAAAGCAAAATGGATAGCATATGCCAAACGTCCCTTTGCCGGACCTGAACAGGTACTTGAATATCTTGGCCGATATACGCATCGGATAGCCATATCCAACAATCGAATCAAATCCATTGATAATGGCACCGTTACTTTTGAATACAGGGATAGATCGAGAGACAACCAAGTCAGAGAAATGAGCCTCTCCGCCGATGAGTTCATCAGACGATTTTTATTGCATGTGCTACCACCAGGGCTCATGAAAATCCGGTACTTTGGATTTTTGTCCAACAATAATAAGAAACAGACGATTCCGCTTCTAAGAAAGCTAATTGATCCAAATGCAAAATTACCGGAAAAAACGGAAGAAACCATTATCGAAATGATCTTCCGATTGACAGGGGAAGATATTACTTGCTGCCCTGAATGTAAGAAAGGGAAAATGCGTATGATCAAAAAACTTTAACGCAGACGTTGAACTCTTCGTAGAATCGGTACTGTTCGTTAAAAAATAAATTGGGTAAAATCGCTTATCAGGCGATACAGGACTCGTATGCCCTGATTCATGGTATCAGTGCCAAAATGAAAACTAAAAGAAAGCGCCAACCCAAATTTTTATGATAATTATGATCTGTTTTATAATTTATGCCCGTTTTCAGCACCTCTTTCTGTTTGTTTCCAAGTCCTATCGAGCCATCATTGAAATCGCGTTAACGATACAATCCCCATAGGTTGCTGAAGAGTCCTCCCACGACAACACCGCGGTTCAGTTCTTCGTTTTATCAATCATTGCCACAGGTTAATGATTTACTCTTGCCTTAACATTTGGTTTTAGTGTATGTAGTTTTGTGTCTTGAAGTGGGGGCAACAATTGATAAAACGCTTATTAATGAACTGATGGCAAGAGCAGGGCCAAAGAACAATTAAAATGCACCCCGGCACTCCAACAGCTAAAGAGGCTTCTGAAAGTTATTTATATATTTATGGATATTTCGCAAATCACTACATTTCCATTTTAAGGATCTCCTTTAATAATAGATGTTGAACATT
>JAQBHK010000236.1:0-29429 GCA_032127815.1 Desulfobacterales bacterium | reverse complement strand
ATATATTAAAAAATTATTATAGTTTTAAACATCCCTTATTTTTAATAATATCTTTTATATATTTATTAAGGAATTAATATGAAGTGTAAAATTAAAAAAAATGATGTTCTGGATGTTTTATCTAAAATTCAGGGGTTGACCGGTCGGAAAAGTAATCTTCCCATTACTTCAAGTGTTTTATTAAAAACAACGAACTACGGTATTGTATTAAGGGTTACTGATCTTGAAACCGGTTTTGAGGGATTGTATTCGGGAACAGTTGAAGCTGAAGGTTCTGTGGTTATTAATGCCAGAAAATTTTATGAAATTATAAGAGAATTTCCAAGTGATGAAATTCAGGTTCATGAGATTGAAAACCATTGGATTAAAATAGGCAACAATAAGGTCGAATACAATATTGTTGGAATGAATCCCGAGGATTTCCCAGAGTCGCCCCATGTTGATGACATTAATTTTTTTAAAATAGATTCCATGGAATTTAAAAAGATGATTGATAAAATGGTCATTATTATGGGTGCGTCTGATGAAAAAAGGGCCCATATTAGCGGACTTTATTTTGAAATTATAAAAAAGGATGATAAAAATTTAATTAGAATGGTTTCAACGGACGGCAACCGGCTTGCAAAAGTAGATTGTATTTATAGTAAAGATTCCGAACTCCCTTCCGGCCCCGGAATTTTAATACCAAAAAAAGGATTGCAAGAGGTTGTAAAATTCCTCGATTCTGAAGGTATGGTTCAGGTTGGGTTTAAAAATAATAATTTTATTATAAAAAAAGACTCAGAGACGATTATAATACGCCTACTTGAAGGAGAATTTCCCGAATATTATGATATTATTAAAAAAGATGATGTAAATAATATTACTATGGATCGCAAGTTGTTTTTGATGATGCTCAAAAGAATGTCCATATTATCTTCAGAAGATTATAAGGGTGTAATATTTAATTTTACAGAGGATAATCTTGTTATAACTACCACTAATCCTAATATTGGTGAATCCAAAGAAGAAATGCAAATAGAATATCAGGGAAAATTTATTAAGGTGATGTTCAATCCTAGATACTTTATTGAAACTCTTAATGTTATTGAGGAAGAAAAAATTAAATTGAATATTATTGATGAAGAAAAACCCTGTTTAATCCAAGGGGAAAACAACGACAGATATTTAAGCGTAATTATGCCGATGAGAATATGAATACAGAAACAAACAACTATAATGCAGATAATATTAAAGTACTTGAAGGCCTGGAAGCGGTCAGAAAAAGACCTTCGATGTATATTGGCAATATTGAGATAGAAGGGCTTCATCATCTGGTTTATGAGGTTGTAGACAACAGTATTGATGAGGCTATGGCTGGTTATTGTAATAATATCAAAGTTATTATTCATATAAACAATAGTGTCAGCGTCGAAGATAATGGTAGAGGAATTCCGGTTGGTATTCAAAAGAGCGAAAATATGCCTGCGCTTGAAGTTGTTATGACCAAACTTCATGCCGGCGGCAAATTTGATGATAATTCCTATAAGGTTTCCGGAGGGCTTCACGGCGTAGGTGTGTCCGTGGTAAATGCACTTTCAAATCTTTTGGAAGTCGAAATTTATTCCCAAGGAAATATTTATTACCAATCATATGAAAAAGGTATTAAAACCTGTGAATTAAAAACAATAGGAAAGACAGAAAAGCGCGGCACAAAAGTCCACTTTTATCCTGATACCGGAATATTAAATACAGATAATTTTGTTTATGAAATTCTGATACGCCGATTACGTGAATTAGCCTTTTTAAATAAAGGGGTAAAAATATCCCTTAAAGATGAACGCTCTGATCAAAAGGACGAATTTTTATATGAAGGCGGGCTTGTTTCTTATGTGGAATATCTCAACAGAAGACATATCCCCCTACACACCCCTGTTTTTATTGAAGGCACTAGAAACGATGTCAACATAGAAGTTGCCCTGCAATATAACAATACATTTAAAGAAAAAATATTTTCGTTTGCAAACAATATAAATACAGCCGAAGGCGGATCCCATCTTGTTGGTTTTAAGGGGGCCCTAACCCGTACGGTCAACCAGTATGCATCCAACGGAAACCTGCCCAAAAATCTTCAGATTAAAATCGGTGGTGACGATGTGCGGGAAGGTTTAACCGCCGTAATCAGTGTTAGACTAAAATCTCCTCAATTCGAAGGTCAGACCAAAACAAAACTAGGCAATAGTGAAGTCAAGGGTCTGGTTGAATCTTTGGTTAATGAAAAATTAAGCTCGTTCTTCGAAGAGAACCCCTCTATAGCCAGAAAAATATTAGGAAAAGCTGTGGATGCCTCCAGGGCCAGGGATGCGGCCAAGCGCGCCAGAGATTTAGCCCGCAAACAGGGATCTTTAATTGATTCGACACTCCCGGGAAAATTAGCGGAATGTCAAAATTCCGACCCCGCCCAAAGAGAAATTTTTCTTGTGGAGGGCGATTCTGCCGGCGGAAGCGCCAAGCAGGGCCGCGACAGAAAATTTCAGGCCATATTACCCCTAAAAGGTAAAATATTAAATGTTGAAAAAGCCCGAATTGACAGAATTCTGCAAAGCGAAGAAATAAAGAACATTATCACGGTGCTGGGCACAGGAATTGGAGACGAAGAATATAATATTGAGAAAATCAGGTACCACAAAACCATTATTATGACCGATGCCGACGTCGACGGCTCTCATATTCGAACACTACTGCTAACATTTTTTTACCGGCATATGCCCGAGATGGTCAACAAGGGTTATCTTTATATCGCCCAACCACCCCTTTACAAGGTCGGCAAGGGTAAAAAAGGGAAATATCTCAAGAACGACAGGGAATTAAACGACCATATATTAAAACGTGTATGTAACAGTAAAAGCGTCAAAATCATTAACAGCAATCTTATATTGTCCGGTCATAAGCTTTACGGTTTTATTGGAGACCTTGCAGAATATTGCGCCGTTATGACTAAATTTAAACACCGTGGTTTCGATACAGGCCTGGTCGAATTTCTTATTAAAGCGGGTGTTGCCAATAAAGAATTTCTCGCAAACCACCAAAAAATGTCGGATTTGAGAGAATCCTTGATAAACAATGGTTATATTGCCGGCGACCTGGTGTGGAAGCCGGAACGCAAAGTCTATAATTTAACCGTCACTTCGCCCGCAATCACACAACCGGCCGACAGAATATCCGAAACGCCGGAAAGGAGTGTAAAACCCCTGATAATCGGAAGGGGGTTTGTATACTTAAAGGATTTTCAGACAGGCTTTGTGATAGGCGAAAACATTTTAAAATACGACACACCTCCGTTTGTTGTTTTTAATAATGACAACGAAGGGGACCCGGTTCAAATTAAAGACAAAGAAGAACTGCTTGCTTGTCTTATTGAAGAAGGTAAAAAAGGCTTGGGCATCCAGCGATACAAAGGCCTTGGCGAAATGAATCCCGACCAGTTGTGGGAAACGACAATGAATCCGGAAAAAAGAACCCTGCTACAAGTGAAAGTGGACGATGCTGATGAAACCGATGAAATCTTTACGATTCTTATGGGTGAAGATGTTGAACCCCGCCGGGATTTTATCTACAACAACGCCCTTGAAGTAAGCACGCTGGACATTTAAAATGTATATTCATAAAATTCAAGCAAGAGACTTGCCGGACCTATGGTTTCAAGCCGTCTATGATATTCTAGAACACGGGCGCAGGTTCAATATCGACCGCGGCAGCTATGCCGGGCAGACCAGGCTTGAATATGATTATTTCTGCGGGCATGTGATCCACCCTTATACAGAACCGCTTTTGCCGGACATACCCCCGGCTTGCGGCATACCCAATCCGGTCGAAGAAGCCTATATTTACGGCGGCCAGGGTTATGACAGGGCGTACATCGAATACCTGATGACCGGCCGGAAAGAGCCGGGAGAATCATACACATATGGTGAACGACTAACGCGGGCGCCGATTACCGGGGACAAACGGGCCTGGTGGGAAGCAGGCAACACTGAAATTACCGATAAAAGAGAGGTCGACGGCAAAATTGTCTTTAAAGAAGACGGCCAGCTCTATCTGAACCAAATCGAGTGGATTATTCAGACCTATAAGCAGTTTGGAGAGCGCAACAATCAGATGGTGCTGCAGATAGCGCACCCATCAGACCTGACACTGATAGACCCGCCCTGTCTGCGATCCATAGATACGCGCATCCAGGACGGCACCCTCCATTTTTTTATTTATTTTCGTTCATGGGACCTGTGGGGAGGGCTGCCGGCCAATTTGGCTGCGATTCAAAACCTGAAAAACTACATGGCCGGGGAAATCGGCGTAAAAGACGGCGAAATGATCGTCGAAAGCAAAGGCCTGCATCTTTATGGGTATGCCGAAGACCTTGCCAAGCTCCGCTGTCTCAAAGAATAAATACCGGCTTCGCAGAACGCCCGCCGGCGCTTTATCTTTATTCACCACGGAGCACTCTTCGTGCGCCTCGTTCCCCAAGATTTACATGCCTTGCATCCGGATGTTCTACAAAGCCGTCGTTAGAACTCTATGCTATTGGGCGTCCTTGGAAAGGGAATCACATCCCGAATGTTTTTGATACCGGTTAGCAGCATAAGCAAACGTTCAAACCCCAAACCGAATCCGCTGTGTTCCACACTGCCGAACCGTCGGGAGTCAAGGTACCACCAGTAAGCATCTTGAGACAAGCCCATTTCATCCATGCGCCCCTCGAGCACATCCAGGCGCTCTTCGCGCTGGCTGCCGCCGACAATCTCACCGATGACCGGCACAAGCACATCCATGGCGCCTACGGTTTTGTGGTCGTCGTTTAACCGCATGTAAAACGGCTTAATCTCTTTAGGATAATTATAAACAATAACCGGTTGTTTAAAGTGACGCTCGGCCAGGTAGCGCTCATGCTCGGTCTGAAGATCGTTTCCGAAAACAACCGCATGTTCAAACTTTTTACCGGATTTAATTAGTATTTCCACGGCCGCCCCATAGGGAAGCCTGATAAATTCCGACGAAGCGATGTTGTCCAGCGTTGCCATCAGGTTTTTGTCAACAAACCTGGCAAAGAGCTCCAGGTCTTCTGCGCACTCTTGTATTATAAAGGCGGTTAGATTCTTAACCAGCTCTTCAGCAAGATCCATATTGCCTTCAAGGTTGCAGAAAGCCATTTCGGGCTCCACCATCCAGAATTCGGCTACATGTCGGCTGGTGTGGGAATTTTCGGCCCGGAAGGTCGGCCCGAACGTGTAGACATCTCCAAGGGCCAGGGCGAACATTTCAGCAGACAATTGTCCGGAAACGGTCAGATTTGCCTCTGTGCCGAAAAAATCCATAGAATAATCAACCTTTCCTTCTTTTTTCGGCGGGTTGTCCAAAGCAAGGGTTGTTACCCGAAACAGCTCTCCGGCCCCTTCGCAATCCGCAGCGGTGATGATGGGAGAGTGGATATATTTAAAACCCCGGTCTCTAAAGAACTTATGGATAGCATAGGATAATTCCGACCGGATACGAAAAGCGGCGCCATATTTGTTTGTGCGAGGACGCAAATGGGCAATGGTTCTCAAGAATTCATCACTGTGTCGTTTTTTCTGCAAGGGAAAGGTTTCGGGGGCGATGCCAATGATATCAATTTTATCCGCCACAACCTCCCACTTCTGACCGGAGCCTTGTGATTCTATCAGCTTGCCCGAGACAGCTATAGCCGACCCGGTTGAAAGCCTGGCTATCGCTTCATAGTTGTTTAAAGAGTTATTGGCAACAATCTGCAAGCCTCTTAAGCACGACCCGTCATTAATTTCAACAAACGAAAAGCTCTTTGAATCCCGGCGGGTCCGGACCCACCCCTTAACAAGCACCCGGTCAACAGGGTGTTCCGTTTTTAAAAGGTGTAATATTTTTATGCGCTTCATAAACACCCCTTCCGGCATGAGGTTAAAGTTTAACACTGAGGTTATAAAGATAACGGCCGCGCTGCAGCACGATCACCAGTGATGATTTGTGGCGACATTTTATAACGGCCTTCTTAAAATCTTTGATATTATTTATGGTTATCTCGTCGACTTGACGGATGACATCTCCCGGCCGGGCGCCGATGCGGGCCAGGTGGGATTGACGGTGGATTTCGACAATCAGCACACCCTCTTCGGCGAAGGTTTGATAAATGTGACGATTTTTTGAAGTGAGCCCGGCGACGTTTATCCCTAACATATGGAAAGCCAGGTCCATGGCCAGCTCTTCCGGAAAGACGGCCGCATGCACAGCAACGGTGCTTGTTTTTCCACGGCGCCAGATTTTAATGTCAACGATCTGGCCGGCCGCCAACCTTCTCATGGCCATCTGATAGTCGTTTTCAGAAAGTATGTCGTGCTTTCCCAGGGCAACGATGACGTCGCCGTCTTGGATGCCCGCCGTGCGTGCCGGGCTGGTCTCTTCAACCTTTTTTACGAGAACCCCTTTAATGTCCTTCAGTTGGAGGTATTGAGAGAGTCGCTGATCAACACCCTGAACAGTAAGGCCGATCCAGGCCTGGACAACCTCACCAAACTTAATAAGGTCGGCCACAATCCGCTTGGCTTTATTTATGGGAATGGCAAAACCGATTCCCTGAGCCTTGGCATAGATGGCGGTGTTTATTCCTATTAGCTCGCCATTGATGTTTAAAAGAGGCCCTCCGCTGTTTCCGGGGTTGATGGAAGCGTCGGTTTGAATAAAGTCGTGATAGACCATGTCTTCAGACCGTATGCTGCGATTAGTGGCGCTGATCACACCGGTTGTTACCGTGTTTGAAAACCCAAAAGGGTTGCCGATGGCAAAGACCGTTTCACCGACCATCAGGTCGTCGGAGTTGCCCATCTTGATGTCCGGCAAGGGGGGGCGTGCGGCAATCCGAAGCACCGCAAGGTCAGAGTCGGGGTCCGCGCCAACAACGTGAGCCTTAAATTCACGCCCGTCTTTAAGGACCACGGCAATGGTCCCTGTTTGTTGAATGACATGATTGTTGGTAAGAATAAAACCTCTATTGCCATCGATAATGACACCGGACCCAAGACTGGCTCGCTGGTATCGCTGTTCAAAGCCGGGATCGAAAAAGTCTTTAAAAAAATTTTCTAAAGAAGGATCCAGCCCCATCCCCGAAAACGGGCTGGCCCGCCCATGAACCGCAACTTCGGAACTTATATTGACAACTACCGGGCTGACCTTTCTGACGGCTCTGACAACAGCAGTCTCCCTGAGGGCATCGCTGCTGCGACCACGAGAGGGCCATATAAGCGGCAGGACGACCAGGGTCCAGAGCGCGGAAAAAAAAACTATTGATTTAAAGCGTTGCAGAACCATATTGTTTTAAAAAAGATTTGTAAACGTTGGCAAAGTGTTTATTATGCTTATACCATGAGTATTAGAACCATTCAAGATATCTTACCGCTGGTCGAGCAACCCAGTCGCTATTTGGGTACGGAAATAAATACAATCAAAAAAGACCACGACACGGTAAAGTTGCGTATAGCATTGGCGTTTCCGGACATGTACGAAATCGGAACATCACATTTCGGCCTTCAAATTCTTTATCATATCTTGAACCGCCACAAGGATATCGCCGCAGAACGGGTTTTTGCGCCCGGGCTTGACATGGCGGCATGCCTCAAGTCCGCTGACGTTCCCCTAGCCTCTTTAGAATCGCAACAACCCTTGAATCAGTTTGATATCATCGGTTTCAGCCTGCTCTATGAACTGAATTATACCAACGTGCTTTATATGCTCGAGCTTGCCAAAATTCCATTTTTAGCCGGCGAGCGAGACCTGTCATACCCGCTGATCATAGCCGGCGGGCCTTGTGTTTGTAATCCGGAGCCGGTTGCTGATTTTTTTGACGCCATGGTGGTTGGTGACGGGGAGAACTTGATCATAGAGATGTCACACGCCTGGATGGAATGGAAAGCCGCCGGCGGAGTCGATAAAGACGCCTTGTTAAAAAAGTGGTCCGACATAACGGGTGTTTATGTGCCGGCCTTTTTTAGGCCGGAATATGATGCCGCCGGCTTTCAGACCCTTTTGCCTGAACTGGAGCGGCACCAGGGGGTTAAACGAGCCATTATCGGTGATCTGGACCGGGCGCCTTTTCCAGCAAGGCCCATAGTGCCCTTTAGCAAACCGGTACATGACCGTCTGCGCATGGAAGTGTCCCGGGGCTGCACCCGGGGCTGCCGGTTCTGCCAGGCCGGTATGATATATCGGCCGGTGCGCGAACGGTCTATGGAGACGCTGGTTAATTTGTTAGACGCATCCATGGCCGCTACCGGGTACGAAGACTTGTCGCTTTTATCATTAAGCACGGGGGATTACGGGTGTATCGTTCCACTGATGGAACATCTAATGACACGCTGTGAGCATAGCCGCACAGCCGTCTCCTTTCCTTCTCTGCGGGCCGGCACTTTAACGCCCCAGCTTATGGGCCTGGTCAAAAAAGTTAGAAAAACCGGCTTTACGATCGCGCCGGAAGCCGGCAGCCAGAGGCTGCGGGATGTCGTTAACAAGAACATTAAAGAAGCGCATATCGTCACCTCGGTTGAGAACGCGACCCGGCTGGGATGGCAGGTGATAAAATTATACTTTATGGTGGGACTGCCAACCGAGACGGTCCAAGACTTAAAAGCCATTGTCAGCCTGGTAAGCAAACTTCGTAAGATTAAGGTTAAAGACAGAAAGGGCATAAAAATCAACGTCAGCGTAGCAACGTTTATTCCCAAACCCCATACCCCCTTCCAGTGGGCGCCACAGATTTGTTTGGATGAAGCGCAAGACAGAATACGGTGGTTGCGGGACAATCTAAAGATGCCCGGGGTTCAATTTAAATGGCAGAATCCCGAAGTAAGCCTGCTTGAGGGGCTGTGGTCACGGGGCGACCGGCGCCTCAGTCGCTTGCTGGTTGCAGCCTATCAAAAGGGTTGCAGGTTTGACGGCTGGAGCGACAAGTTTCAGTATCGATTATGGCAAGAAGCTTTTTCTCAAGAAGGTGTGGAGGTTGATTATTATACCACCCGCGCAAGGGCCATGACGGAGCCGCTGCCCTGGGACCATGTCGACACCGGTGTTGACAAAGCTTTTTTGCAAAGCGAATGGGAAAAGGCCTTAAAGGGTGAACATACAAACGATTGCCGCAACCATGATTGCAACAATTGCGGTGTGTGTGACTTTGATAGCATCGAACCGAAAACATATGACAACTGTAACGGTACGGCTGGAAAGCACATGCTGAACGAGCAAGCCGGCGAAGCTTTTTATACAAGGCTGCAGGTCGCTTATTCCAAGCAGGGCCAGGCCAAATATTTTGGACACCTTGAACTGGTTAAGATTGTTGTACGCGCTATCCGGCGAGCCGGAATACCGGTAAAATTTTCACAAGGCTTTCACCCCAAACCTCTGATATCTTTTAAAGATCCGCTCCCTTTGGGTTTCGAGGGCCAGAAGGAACACTTTTATCTGGAAGTGGCGGCGGGCGTTAAAACGCAAAGCATTGTAGAAAGATTAAACCAGCAGCTTCCCGAGGGTTTAAGGGTTATAGCTTGTCAGCCGGCCGCCTCCGGGTCGTTGCGTAATAATTTGACCGTGGCGCTGTATACGGTAACAAATAAAGATGGTTTTTTTGATGAAAAAGAATTATTAAAATTTATTAACAGCCCGGAAGTTATTTATAGGCGCACCAACCACAAAGGTAAAACAAAAGAATTTGACCTTAAAGAGCTGGTTTTAAACATCGCATTGCTGGCCCCTGATCGATTGCAGATGACGCTGCGAACGGAACCGGGGAAAACGGTGAGACCGCCTGAAGTCCTGGGCCGCATTTTCAGCATGTCCGCGAATAAAATCAAGCAGGCCCAAATAGTTAAAATGAGTTCCGAAAATGTATAAACAAATCGTTATAAATATTGCCGATCATGAAACGCGGGTAGCGTTGCTTGAAGATGGCAACATAGCAGAACTTTTCATCGAAAGAGAAGACGCCTCTGATATCGCAGGCAATATTTACAAGGGTCGGGTCCAGCGTGTTCTGCCGGGCATGCAGGCCGCTTTCGTGGACATAGGCCTTAAGCAGGCGGCCTTTATCTATGTGAACGATGTCATCGGCAACAGCTATAATGATATCGAAAAGCTGTTTGTTGACCAGGACGAAAACCAAGAGCACGTTGCTGAGATTAATTTAACCGATCCGGCCAGGCCCTATACCCATCGCAACGGCAACATCGAAGAGCTGCTGACAGAAGGCCAGGAGATAATGGTGCACGTTGCTAAAGCTCCAATGGGAACCAAAGGAGCGCGTGCCACAACCCACATCTCTCTTCCCGGCCGCTTTCTGGTTTTAATGCCGACCTCTGATCATATCGGGATATCCAGGCGAATCGAAGATGAAGTCGAACGGAACCGTTTAAAGCAAATGGTGCAGTCGTTGCGAGAAGATCCTTGCGGTTACATAGCAAGAACCGCAGCCGAAGGGGTCCAGAAAGAGACACTTGCTTATGAGATGGACTTTCTTAAAAACCTATGGGGAAATATCCAGAAAAAGTATGAAAGAGCTTCAGCACCGGCGTTGATACACAAAGAGCTTTCTGTTAGCCTTAGGGCCGTTAGGGACCTGTTAATCCATGAAGCCGAAAAGCTGATCATTGATTCTCCCGAAGGGTATGAATCTGTGCTTGGTTTACTGGACACCTTTATGCCAAGCCTAAAGGGTTCTGTAGAGCTGTATGAAGGATCGGAACCAATTTTCGAGGCTTTCAATCTTGAGGGTGATATTTCTCGTGCTCTAAAACGCAAAGTATGGCTGAAATCAGGCGGTTACATCGTGATAGAGCATACCGAAGCGCTGGTGGCTATCGATGTAAACACCGGCCGGTATGTAGGCAAGTATAATCTCGAGGAGACCATCTTAAAAACAAACCTTGAGGCGGTTAAAGAGCTTGCATATCAAATTCGCCTTCGAGACCTCGGCGGCATTATAATAATTGATTTTATCGATATGGAGAAAAGGTCCAACCAGGAGAAGATTTTTAGTGCACTGCAGGAAGCCTTGAAAAAAGATCGGAGCAAAACCCACGTGCTTCCCATATCAGACATGGGGTTGATCCAGATGACTCGCAAGCGAATCAGAAAACCGCTTACACGGATACTGTGCGAGCCGTGCTTTTACTGTGGCGGCGAAGGGTACCTGGTCTCCAAGAAGACGATTTGCTACAATATATATCGTGATATTCTGCGCGAATCATGGGACATGCCGGGCGTCAGGGTCTCGCTGAAGGTAAACCCGGAAATCGCCGAACTTCTCCACGGAGAAGAGAACCATATTATTGTCACCCTTGAGCATATTATAAACAAGCAGATTGTCATCTATCCCAACCCCCAGCTGCACGTGGAAGAGTTTGACGTTTTTGAAAGATTAAAAGATTAAAAACAGACGTAATGTGTGGCGGCTTTGGGTATTGACATTAAAAAAGACCTGTGTTTTATTACATGGTTTAGTTATTGATTTTTGACGATGCTGATTAAGCGGCCTGGATAGTTTTGGTGGGTTTTAAGCGTGATGGTTCCGAAAAGGTAAAAAGTTAAGCGTGAAAAGTCAGCACGTTGTGCAATATGGCTTCTTAATGCACCCTGTGTAATCGTTTCGCTTTTTACAGGTTTATCAAGCTTAATTGCAACGCCGTTGCTTCAAAGCTTAGAGCATATTTGCCGGTCCCTATCGGCGGGATGTCGGGTTGCCGCAATACAATAAAGGATGAATTATGAAAAGAACATATCAGCCAAGCAGAACAAAACGTGCCCGCACCCATGGATTTATGAAAAGAATGTCAACCAAGCAGGGCCGAAAAATTATTAATCGTCGTAGAGCAAAAGGGAGAAAACGTCTGGCGGTCTAAAGCACAGCTTGTTTTAATAATGAAAAAACGACGTCTCCACAAGAGGCTCAAAAGCGAGCCGGCTTGTTAATTTTACCGACAGGGGCTTCGTTGAGTCAAGTTTATTTAAACCCAAGACCGGCCGACAAACAAAACATTAAAAACAAGCACATACAGAGGGATAGCTTCTTTGCGCTTTTTCTTTACCAGGGCGGACAGAATTTTAAAGAGCCCCGATTTTCTGCGTATATCAAAGTACGGGAAAAAATTTTCTAATAAACATTTTATAGCTGCATTTTATGCGGGGCAATTTGAAAACACACGACTTGGTATTACTGTATCGAAAAAGGTTGGAAACGCAGCGGCTCGCAACAGGATTAAACGATTGACTCGAGAACATTTTAGGCGGTATCGACACCTGCTCGCCGACTGCCTGGACATCAATATAACAGCCAGAAGAGAAGCCGCCGGTCTAACTTCGGAGCAGACATTTTTGTCGCTGAAGGATATTTTTGACAGAATACCCGGGAAAAATAATCATCAGTAGGGTCTTTCTGCGGCTTGCTTTATCGCTGATACAGGCCTATCAGCTTCTATTGTCACCTGTTATGGCTCCGAAATGCCGTTTTTGGCCAACCTGTTCAGAGTATGCCTATCAAGCTCTATCGCGCCACGGTCTGCTCACGGGCGTTTTGTTAGCCTTCAAAAGGATAATACGGTGCCACCCTTTTAATCCGGGTGGCGTTGATCCGGTTCCTTAAAGGCGGCGGACCCAACAAGTCTGTACATCAACGGGCAGGGCCCGCTGCTTATGCGGAGAAAACCTAACAGCGCGATATGCCGGCGTTTTGATAGATCGTTGAGGGATGATATCGCAAAACGAGCCTGTTGCTCAAGGCTGCATGCACCTGCCTTCGAACAGCCCCGCAAAGACTTTAACCCTTTAGATCAAAAAGACAAACCCTGCTTGTTGAACTGCAACAGCGAGCGCATCAAAAAACAGCCAGAGACCCTTACATGTCATGCCGCGATCGCAGGCCCGCAACAACGCCGGTGCAGAGCGGAGATCTCGTCGTAGGGAAATTGAACCTTAACAGAACTGTTTTGGAAATGGAAGTCGGAGAGGAAGATGGACAATGCTCGATTAATTGCCGCCATAGTGCTTTCTATGCTAGTTTTTGTCGTATGGGACTATTTTTTTGTTGGAAAGCAAAACGTTGAACAGCCGAAAAAGACAACCCCGTCCGAGCAACAGGTTGCCAAAGCACCGGAATTAACCGCAGCGGAGCAAGCCGGCGTCTCCGTTGCCGCACCCTCGCAGCCCCCGGGGCTGCAAACGCTTCAGCCTGCTCGCAGCATAACCGTCAACACGCCGCTGTATTCAGTAAAAATCTCAGAAAGGGGGGCCGAGTTTAAGAGTTTTGTCCTCAAGCAATACCGGCAGAGCCTTGCTTCCGATTCGCCTCTATACGAAATGATACCTCCGGAGATGCAGGGCGGAACGGTCCGGCTTGGGTTTGCGGGAAAGAGCGTTGAAGGTCTTAAGGGGGCTGTGTTCAAGACAAACCTTGAACCTGATAGCGTTGATGTTGGCGCTGGACCCAGAGAGGTCGCCTTTTCATGGAGATCTCCCCAGGGCTTTGTCGTTGAAAAAAAGTTTGTATTTTCGCCCGAATCGTACATGATCGGACTCAGCGTAACCTTAACAAACGGCTCCAGCCAAACCGTCCGGGACAAGCTTTTCCTGTCGCTTCTGAAGCCAGAAATCGAAGGGGGCAGCCGGATGGGATTTGAAGGACCGAGCGCTCTCATCAACAACAAGGCCGAGGAAGTCAAAGTAAAGAAGATAAAGAAAAAAAATGTTTATGACGGCCAGCTTACATGGATAGCGATTCAAGATCGTTATTTCATGTCGGCCATTATGCCCGAGCAGGCCCTCGAAGCCAGCATGCGTCTTTTTTTGCACGAAAACGACCTTCTGGAAAATCAGTATGTTCATCCTGAACTTGTGATTGATCCCGGGTCCCGACACATTTTCAAATACAATCTTTTTTTTGGGCCCAAGAGCTTGGATATCCTCAAAAAGCTCGATTATGATCTTGACAAAGCTGTTAATTTTGGCTGGTTTGATTTTTTGGCCAAACCCTTTGTTTGGATCATGGATTTTCTGTATAAGAACTTTGTTGCCAACTACGGGGTTGCAATCATTATTTTAACGATACTAAGCAAGATCGTCCTGTGGCCGCTGGGCAACATAAGCTATAAATCCATGGCAGAAATGAAAAAGATCCAGCCGGAGATCGCCAAGCTCAAAGAAAAATACGGTGATGACAAGAAAAAAATGAACGAAGAAATGATGCATTTGTATAAGGCTTATAAGGTAAACCCGCTGGGTGGATGCCTTCCCATGCTTGTCCAGATTCCTGTATTCTTTGCACTTTACCGCATGCTGTATGGAGCCATAGAGCTGAGGCATGCACCTTTTTTCGGATGGATTACGGACCTTTCTGCTCCTGATCGACTGCTTAGCTTTGATGTTGCGATTCCCTTTATGGAGCCGCCCTACGGCATTCCGGTGTTGACCATTATTATGGGAGCCACCCAGCTGATACAGCAGAAAATGTCACCGCCACCGGGTGATCCTGCCCAGGCCAAAATGATGATGTTAATGCCGCTGGTTTTTACAGTAATTTTTATAAATTTTTCTTCGGGGCTTGTATTATACTGGCTGGTAAACAACATTCTATCAATAGCCCAACAGTATTATGTTTCCAAAAAACATGCTTAATAACGGAGGTGTCCATGTCACCCTGTTTCGAATTTGAAGACAAAAGTGTTGAAAAGGCTATCAAAAAAGCGTGTACAGAGCTAAACATACCCGCAGCGGAACTTCAACACGATGTTATTTCTTATGGCTCGACCGGAATTTTTGGTCTGGTTGGAACCAAAAGGGCGCGGATTCGGGTCACCACACCGGAACCGGCCCCGGAGGTTGGGCCTGAATCGAAAGAAAAAGTTATAAGCGAAGGATCGTCTAAGAAGCAAAGCAGAGCAAAGGCCGAGGCGATTAAAAGCGCCGCAGGCCGGGAATGTAAGCCCGACTCAACGGTGGATGATTCCAAAGAAATCGGCCAAGATGCTTTGCAGCGCATCGTCGATTTAATTACGTCCGATGCCAAAATAGCGGCAAGAGAAGGACGGGGTCGAATTTTTTTCAACGTAAGCGGGGGAGAAACCGGCGTTCTCATCGGAAAGGGGGGGCAAACCCTTGAAGCGATCCAGTATCTAGTTGAAAAAATGGTCAACAAGCGCAGCTCAAAAAGAATACGCGTGCAAGTCGATGTTGAAGGATATTTGCAAAACAGACGTTTTGGCCTGCAAAAGCGAGCCAGGCAACTGGCTGAAAAGGCCAAACGCACCAGTAAGCCGGCAACGATGGGGCAGATGAATGCGCACGACCGCAGAATCGCACACCTGGCCTTAAAAGATGACGGCACGGTACAAACACAAAGCATGGGTGAGGGATATTTAAGAGAGCTGGTTATTTACCCTAAGAAAAACCATTTGCAAAAGAAAAACTCCGGCAGATAATCAATGGAACAAGAGACTATCGTCGCCGTAGCAACGCCTGTCGGCAGCGGCGGTATCGGCATCATTAAAATTTCAGGCCGCGACGCCCTTTCAATTGCTGCCGCTATCTTTCGCAAGAAGGGCGACACGGGTGGCTTACGAACAACAGATGCGCACCGTGTTGCCGCCTTGCAATCACACCGCCTTTATTATGGACATATTGTGGACCCGGAAAACGGAAGGGTTCTGGACGAAGTGCTGATTTCGGCGATGTTGGCACCCCACACCTATACCCGGGAGGATGTTGTCGAAATTAATGCACATTCCGGGCATGTAGTGCTTGCCGCGATGCTTGGTTTGGTATTAAAGCTGGGCGCCCGCCTGGCTGAGCCGGGAGAGTTTACCAAAAGAGCTTATTTAAACGGACGCATCGACCTGACGCAGGCCGAAGCGGTTGTGGATATTATCAATTCCCGGACAGATAAAGCGTTGGAAATTGCCGCTTCACAAATGCGGGGCGATCTGAAACAAAAAGTTGAAGCGATCCGGGACATTCTGTTGGAAATATTGACTGAAATCGAAGCGGCCATAGATTTTCCTGAGGATGTTGAAGATATCATCAAGGACGGGAGAGCTGTTACAAATATCGCCAACAAGGCTATTGGCCCTTTAAAAGAGTTGATACAGCAACATGAAAATGGCCATATTTTACGAAATGGTTTAAAAATGGCAGTGGTCGGCAAGCCGAATGTGGGCAAATCGAGCCTGATGAACAGACTGCTGCAAAACGAGCGCGCCATTGTCACCGCCATACCAGGCACCACCAGGGATTTAATCGAGGAAACCTTAAATATTCGCGGGATACCGGTTGTTGTGGCTGACACCGCCGGTCTCCACGAAACCGATGATCCGGTCGAAGTTATCGGCATCCAAAAAACAAAGGAGTATATTGGCAGAGCAGACCTGGTTCTTTTTATGGTTGACGCCGCCGAGCCCTTGGCCCGGGAAGATTATAGAATCTATGAGGCCATCCATAACAAACGGTCGATTCTTGTTGTTAATAAGATCGACCTGGTTGACGACAATGCCGGGCCTGATCTGCCTGATACATGGGAGCAAACACCGGCCATCAAGATATCGGCGCTTTACGGAGAAGGTGTCGATGCGCTTAAGGACTTAATCGCAAAACTTTCTTTGGGTGAATTTCAGCTCGAAGCCGAAAATGTGACCATTCCTAATTTGCGGCATAAAAACGCCCTGGAACGCTGCTTGAAACTGACGACTTGCGCGGTAGAGGCCGTCAACAACAAGACACCCTTTGAGCTGGTCGCCATCGATGTTCAGGAAGCGATTGATGCCTTGGGTGAAATTGTCGGGCTTACCACACGCGAAGATATCATAAATCAAATTTTCAGCCGGTTCTGCATCGGAAAATAAGCTCTTTGCGCAACCGGCAGCCGCAATGTTTCACGTGAAACATTCACAAAAAATTGAACAAGGGGATTAGTAATGGAAATAGATTTTACGACGTATTTCGAGCAATACCAGGCGGTTGCAAAAATGGCGGATGACGTTTTTGAGCGTGTGAAAAAAGAACACCCTAAAGGTGTTACCTGCGAAATCAAATGTGCCGACTGCTGCCACGCCCTTTTTGACCTTTCCCTGGTCGAAGCGCTTTATCTCAACCACACGTTCAACCAAAAATTTCAGGGCAAGGAACGTGAACAGCTGATTGAAAAAGCGAATCGGGCCGACCGTAAGGTATATATGATTAAAAGAAAAGCATATCAGGCAATGCAATCCGGGAAAAAAGAAGTTGAGATCCTGGTTGATTTAGCCGGGGAACGCTGTCGCTGCCCCCTGCTGAACGCCAAAGATGTGTGTGACCTTTATGAAGAGCGGCCCATAACGTGCAGACTTTATGGAATTCCTACGTCCATCGGTGGTGTCGGTCATACTTGCGGAAAATCAGGCTTCCAAGAGGGCAAACAGTATCCGACCGTTAGCCTGGATATAATCCAGGGGAAGCTTTATGCAATTTCTCAGGAACTGGCCGCCGGTATAAGAACCAAGCATGTTAACATGGAGGACATCCTGGTGCCGGTCTCCATGGCACTTATTACGGTTTATGACGCAGAATATCTGGGAATGACCAAAGCCTCCCAATGTGCAGACAAGAGAGGGCCGACTGATGACTGAAATCACTCCGGAAGAACAGGAACAGAGAAAAAAGGTCATTTTCGACAGCATGTCACCACGGCTCCAGAAGCATATCCTTAAAAAAGGGTATAAAGAATGGAACCCGTTTCAAGAGCCCAAAGATCCTATCGATATTCGCAAAGATAAAACCAAGCGTACGAGCCAAACGCTTGTGCGCGAGTTTTTGCACACCAGAACCTCGGAAGACTACAGCAACGAATATGGGCGCGGTGTCTTTGATCTTTGCATGGGAATCATCAATGACGACGACAGGTACAAAGGCATGTTCGAGTTTTCAGTCTGGTACCATGCTCTACTGCTCAAGGAAGGATATACCGAATTGTAAAAGCAGTCTGGTTGGCGGCAAATTGTTTGTATTGCCACCAAGACACCCGGGCACACAGAAAGATAAATATATTCTTTCTGCCGTCGCAGCTAAGGCTACTATGGCGAAATCGACTTATGTTTTTTGTGCCTTTGTGGCAATGTTTTAAGCGTGGCTTGTCCCGGTCGGGTTTTTGGCTTTAGTTGATGCTAGACAAATGCTTCATGAGCACTGCGGATCAGTCCTGGTTAAAAACCAGCTTGCCCCCACAAAACCCGGCAATGCCTGCCGCGCACAGCAAAACCAAATGAACGCCAAGAAACATCCAGCGGTGTGCGGATGTCGCCGCGGCGACATTGGGATCCATGATGCGCCACACAACCAGAATTGTCGAAGTCAACAGGACCACAAACCCGCAAATTATTTTAATCCAAAAAATGCTGGTAAGGTTTCCGCCAAAGCGCTTTTGCCAGTCGACATATCCGGAAAAGAGTACCAGCGGCATAGCTAAAAGGACAAAGGCCATATTGTAAAAGGCTGCCAGTGCTAAATTTTCAAGCTGGAAGAAAGTTGCCAGGGCGATGAAAATCACAGCCGCGGGCGCCACACCATTGGGGATGTGAACGCAAATAGGGTGAATATGGTGTTTGGATATCAGGGCGGCGGCGAAGTCATATAATTTCGTTCCTGATTCCGGTTCCGTTGTTTGTGCCGCTGCAGGGCGAGCAGGTGTTGCCTCAGCGGTTTCTACAGGGGAAACCTCAACAAACTTGCTGCGGTCAGCACCGCAAACAGGGCATTTTTCGGGAGGCTCATCTCCAGTGTGAATATAGCCGCAGACCAAACATTTCCATTGTTTCATAGGGTTTCACCGGTGGTATTTAATATAGCCGTTACAGCCCAATCATAAAGCTCCACAAAATTCCTGCACAGATTGCAGACCCGATAACGCCGGATGAGTTGCAGGCCATGGCATGCATGAGCAGAAAGTTTTCAGGATCTTCAGCCTGGCCAACCAGATGCACTTCGCGGGCCGATCCCGGCACGGCGGATACGCCGGCGGCACCCAGCAGGGGATTAATTTTTTCTTTAAGAAAGAGGTTCATTATTTTAGCAAAAACAACGCCGGAAGCGGTTGCGATACTGAAGGCCACGGCGCCTAAAACGAAAATACCCACCGATTTTGGTGTTAAAAACACATCGCCCTGGGTGCTGGCACCGACCGTTAATCCTAATAGTATGGTTGCGGTGTCAATAATGGCCGTGCGGGCTGTCTGGGCCAGGCGTTCAGTTACGCCGCACTCCTTTAAGAAGTTGCCGAAAAAGAACATGCCAAGCAGCGGGATGGAGGCCGGCGCCAGAAAGCAGCAGAGCAACAGAGCGGCAACAGGAAAAATGACGAGTTCTTGTCTGGATACCTCTCTAAGCTCCGGCATGCGGATCAATCGTTCCTGGCGGGATGTTAGAAGCCTCATAATGGGCGGCTGGATCACGGGAATCAAAGCCATGTAAGAATAGGCGGCGATAGCGACGGGGCCGATCAGATGGGGTGCCAGTTTGGCACAAAGAAATATGGACGTCGGCCCGTCGGCACCGCCGATAATGGCGATGGAGGCGGCTTCCTTGGGCAGATAACCGAGCGCCAAGGCGCTGAGCAGGGTAAAGAATATTCCCATCTGGGCGGCGGCGCCCAAAAGCATGAGGCTGGGCCGCGCCAGCAACGAAGAAAAATCGGTCATCGCTCCAAGGCCCAGAAAGACTATAGACGGGTACAGACCGGTGGTGACGCCGAAATAAAGATAATGCAAAACGCTGTTGTTTTCATATATACCGAGCCCAAACCCTTTGAAAAAAGGAACATTTCCCACTAAAATACCAAAACCGATGGGCACCAGCAAAAGCGGCTCATATTTTTTGGCAGTTCCCAGATACAAAAAGAAAGATCCGACAACGATCATTATGAGTTGGCGGTAGTCAGCCAGATAATATCCGGTGTTTGATAAAAACTGAAAAAAAAGTTCCATGGATTGCCCTTTGCTGCCCTTACTGCGCGGCTATGTGTAAATACAAATTTATTGTTTCCAGAAGAAATATCCTTTTCCATCCGGGACAATCAATCCGGCTTTTAACAGATCATTAATTGTTGAATGCGGACGAGGCAGTCCGCTTAGTTCGGCAAGCTCTATAAGCTTTGGGAGGGGAAAAGATTCACTAATTCTACCTGAAATCAGCCTGAACTGCCGGGCGGACTCGGCAAGATTATGATGCATTGCCGGGTCAGAAGCAGGGACACCCTCTGTGCCGTTAGCCCCGCCGTTCAAAAGCCTAAGAACCTTGTGAAGCTGGGCAATGGTCGACGAAAGCACAACCAGGCCGGCAAAGACGATGACAACCCCCGCAACAGCCATGGCCCAGCCGTTGTGGGTTGATATTGCTTCTAAACCGTACAATTTGGGCACCTCCTTAAATTAGAGCGCAAAGCAAAGGGTCGGCTGCGTTTGGTACTGACCCCGGGGCGCCCCCCGCAATATTCGTATTATATCAACACGTTATAACAACACGGCTGCCACGCTTGTACACTATGTAGCATTTGTGGGGCCGCTTAATCAAGAAATTGATTAAAAATTATCTTGCGGATCAGCGCTCTGGGCAAAAAACATTCTTTCCGACGCAATCGCATTGATTTTTTTCATGATTTTATGGCCCAGAGAGTCGTTGCTTTGAATCAGGCTCAAAAGCTTGCCTCCCGGTATAGATAAAACTTCGCCTTCGGTAAGGGCTATTGTCGTTCCTTTGTAGCGAAACGGGGTGAAAACAGTAGACCAGCCCATGATTTTGCCCTTGTCGTGTAGTGTAATCGCCCGGTCGTCTTTAAAGGCAATCATAAAGTTACCGGATAAAACAATAAATAAGTTATGTGCCGGAGCGCCGATGCGCGTGAGAATTTCCGCCTCAGCAACCTGCATGGGGTGTGCTATTGATTGTACCTGTTCAAGCTCAGCGGGTGTCAATTCAACAAAAAGATCCATTGCTCCTATGGCTATAGGGTCTGTCGGCATACTTAGTCCTTTCGGATAGACAAAACATGAAATAGAGCATGTTCGGCACAACTGTTCTATCTGCTATAATTTGGTTCAGTAGCCTGAAAAAAGTCAACAAAAAAATTGCGGTTTTATTTTTCAGTCGGCGGTTTGGTTTGATAAGTTTGTGCCAGGTACTGTTCCCACTCCATGGGCAGCAGCTGTTTTTTAGCATTGTTGCATTCTTTACAAGCAGCAGCCACGTTGCCCTTGGTGCTCTTTCCGCCGCGCCCTATGGGTACGATGTGGTCCATGGTAAGGTCCCGGGCCGGGGTGGCGCGGCAACAGTAATGACAGACCCCCTTGGCCAGGCGACTTTTCCACCACTGTGTTGCCCGCAGTTCCCTTGCTTTGCGCCGTTCGCGCTTGATGTCGGCTTCATTCAAATCGTATGCAAATGGTTTCATAGATAAAATCGTCCTACGATTTTATAGGGCGCGGTTTCGCCGCTTTCCGAGGCCACAGAGTCTGGCAATCGGCCACACTTCGTTTCAATGTGTAGGCGTCTACAGGTTCAGGCGTTCAGGGTTTTTTGTTAACCTTTACAAACTAGCCTCGAACCAACTGTCTGGCCTCAATATCTTCAAATTTAAGGGGCATGGCATGTGCTCCCTGGTTTTATCCTTAAGCCTTCTTTGTTCAGAACTCACAAATTAACGGTTCAAACTTCTGTACCCTGGTCGCCTGCGGAGGCGGGTAAACCTTTGAACCCTGAACCTCAGAACCTGTGAACGGTTACTTCAATGTCAAACCCAGGCTGTTGAGCCACTTTAAAATTTCGCTGTTCAGCAGTTTGTAAAAATTTTCGGAACCGCCCAGCCCGCGGCGGCCGAAATAATAGTTAATTTCAAGAAAAAGAGGCTTGTTGGGTCTGGGCTCAGGTTCAAAGATAATGTCAAAACCGGCCAGGTTGATGCCGGTCTGATTGCAGAACGCCTTAACGGCTGCCACTGCAATCTGTTGCCGGTTCGGATCGGCATCAGCATTGACCACAGCCCCTTGGGCCAGATTCGAGCCAAACTTCTCGGTGTTGTTCTGGGTCTGCCAGCAAGACAAAAAAGTTTGTCCGACCACCACCACCCGAACAGTCCGGTTGCCGCCCGGAATATAATTTTGAAGCAAAAATCCTGATCGGCCGCCCTTTTCAAAGTCCGTGGCGGTTTGCAGCACCTGGTTTAATGCGTTCGCAGAGCTTATTAAAAAGACATGATTTCCTTCTCCGCCCCAGTCAAACTTGAATACCAGAGGAAAATCCCAAGTCGCTTGGCCGCCGCAGTCTCGTTGATTATAAAAAGAGTCGAGATTGCAATAGGTTGCAGTTTTAGGATGGGGCGCATTGGTCTCTGCGAAAAGTCGGGCCTGTCCGATTTTGCCGGCATAATTGAATCTGGTGTCAAAGTTGGGAAAGACATTTGCGCAGTTTTGCCGGGCCATTGCGTGTAAAGATCTGTAGCAACCTTGTGGAAGCACGACCGCATCCGCAGCCCGGATGGCGGCAAGATCTTGGGCGTCGGGCTCGCGACCGGCGCAGATGAGGTTTTGGTCGGCTTCGAAAACGGGATGATATGAAAGAATCATCAGTAACCAAATTTTCTTAAAGCTTTGGTATCTTTACTCCAGTTTTTCTGTACGCGCACAAAAAGCTTTAAATAGACTTTCGTACCCAGCATGAGTTCGATTTCTTGTCTGGCCGCTTGTCCGATTTGCTTGAGTTTGCTGCCGTTTTTGCCGATTACCATGCCTTTTTGGGAGGTACGCTCAACGTGGATGGTTGCGTTAATTTTTACAAGGGAACCTTTGTTCTGTTCAGAAAATGAATCCACGGAGACGGCTGTGGAATAGGGTATTTCCTGGCCGGTTGTGCGGAAAACTTTTTCGCGTATCATTTCGGCAGCAATAAAGCGTTCCGGCATATCGGTGATGGTGTCTGCGGGAAACAAGGGCGGACCTTGCGGCAGTAAAGATTCCATGGTCTTGATAAGTTCTTCCATCTGAGTGCCCAAAATGGCTGAAACCGGCATGATGGCTTCGAACGAATATTTCCTGGACCATTGATCCATCATGGTAAGCAGCAGCGTCTTTTTAATTAAATCTATCTTGTTGAGCACAAGCACGACCGGCTGCTTTAATGCGTCCAATTTTTTTACTAAAAAAGCTTCGGAATCCGGATCAGGGCCGGCCACGTCGACAACAACCAGGATGACATCCACATCTCCCATGGCCGTAAGGGCGGCATCTACAATTCTGATGTTAAGCGGATGAGCTGTTTGATGAACGCCCGGGGTGTCAATGAAAATAAGCTGTGCGGCCGGCCTGTGTAAAACTCCGAGGATACGGTTGCGAGTCGTTTGCGGTTTTTTGGAGGTAATGGAGATTTTTTCTCCCAGCAGCTGGTTTAACAGTGTTGATTTGCCCACATTGGGAGCACCGGTAATGGCGACAAATCCGGATTTAAAATCAGCAGATGGATTGTTAATATGCTGCATGGGTTTCACCTTGTGGATTATCGTCTATTAACTGATCAATTGCACTCCAAACAGCTTCTTTGCCCTGGCGTGACGTGGCAGAAAACAGTATCAGGTCGTCGACATCAACGCCCAGGGCGTTAGCATTTGCAAGGCGTTGTTTAATCCGGTTTGTTTTAGAGAGCTTGTCCACCTTGGTAAGCACCAGAATGCTGGGATTGTTGTAATAATGGAGCCAATCAATAAAGTTTGTTTCCTGCAGGCCGGGTGTCCGCCGGATATCCATGATGAGCACGACCCCCCTTAATACCGGTCTGGTTGAAAGATATGTCTCGATCATGGGCCCCCATGATTTACGTACGGATTCCGGAACTTTGGCATATCCATATCCCGGAAGATCAACAAAGGAGAATGCTTGATTGATTAAAAAGAAGTTGATTAACTGGGTTCGCCCGGGTGTTCTGCTGGTCTTGACCAGACGCTTGCGGTTTAAAAGCGTATTGATCAGGGAAGATTTTCCCACATTGGAGCGCCCGGCAAACGCAATTTCCGGCAAATCGTCAGCAGGATAATGGTTCGGTTTGACGGCACTTTTTACGAATTCAGCGGATTTGATAATCATGTTGTGCAATCTCTTTGTCTAAACAAGTTTTTCTGCTGTTTGGTCTGCAAGAACAGCTTCTGTCTACTTTTTGATTTTCGGCTTAATTATTATGTTTGCAGTTGATGTTTTAATCTTATTTTGTGTTAACCTCCTTACTATTATTACGATGCGATATTTTTTGCAAGTCAAGCAAACAAGATTCAGGGTTATTAAACCTGGCCTTTGGTTTGGGTACAAGTATTATAAGATTATTATATGTTTGACCAAGCAGGCACGTTCTACACGAACGACTCCGAGATTCCATCGCTTGGTCTGACTTGAATTTGAAATAAAAATAGAATAGATGTACAGGAGTTCCCTAAAAACGTAGACAACACCAGAAAACAGTTAAATTGTATGACCGTCCCGGAGTTCAAGGAGTTCACACGGAGGACCGGTAAGCATAGGGTCCGACCAGCACCAATTGCCGGAGCTATATAATGGTAATAATTCAACATAAAAAAGGCAGAGGCCCAAAAAAACAGACCGGTTTTCATGAGGGCCAAAAAGTGGCGCTGCTCATCTCCTCTCGAACCGAGATGGGCTTTGTCGCCGTCATCAACGGCACCCACAAGGGCCTTCTTTATAAAAACGAAGTGTTTCAGCCGCTGGAAATCGGTCAAAAAATTGACGGATTTATCAAAAAAGTGCGTGACGACAAGCAAATAGCCCTTTGTCTGCAAAAGCCCGGCTACAAAGCCATCGATCCTTTGTTCCGAAAAATATTGGACAAATTGCAGCAACACGATGGGTTTATCGCGGTCACCGATAATAGCCGACCGAAAGTAATCGCCGACCTTTTCGGCGTCAGCAAAAAAACATTCAAGAGGGCCATCGGCAACCTGTATAAAAAAAGGCTGATTACTCTTGAAAAAGACGGCATCCGGCTGCGAGAAAAAAAGTAAAAAACCATGCCGGGGAGATAGCGGTGCCACAGCTTGACCCTATTCATTCTGACTTTGGTTGAATCTTTTTTGTTGTTCGTTTAACACCCCTGATAGCCTTGGCCGCCAGCGGATCATCCGGCCAGAAATGTTTCGGATAGCGGCCTTTGAGTTCTTTTTTAACTTCGGGGTAGCTGCGTTGCCAGAATCCGCCCAGGTCTGAGGTGATTTGAATTGGGCGCCGGGCCGGGGAAAGCAGGTGCAAAAGCAAAACCACCTTGCCGCCGCAAATGGTGGGAGTATCCGCTTTTCCGAACATCTCCTGAATACGTACCGCCAGCAGCGGCGGTTCCTCCATGCGGTATTCGATACGAATTTTTGAACCGCTGGGTACGGATATGCTGCCGGGCGCATCAAGGGCAAGCTTCTGCTGTTTCTCCCATCCCAGCATGGCCATAAAGATTTCTTTTAGATTAATCTGTTTGAGCTGTTCAGCCCGACTGATGCCCATAAGATACGGCGCCAACCAGCTCAAATCATCCTGCAGCCGGCGATCACTCAGATCCGGCCAGTTGATTTCCGGTTGCCAGGCACCCAGGCAATTCACCCGGGCCTGGAATTGGCGTGTTTCCCGGTCCCAGGGCAAACACTCCAGCCCCATTCGTTCAATGCCTGTCAACACGGCCCGGCTGATCTTTTCGGGGTCGACATCGGATAACGGATTTTCCTTGATAACGATTTCCCCCAAACGAAGACGACGGGTCGCCACTACCCTGGCAGAGGAGTCATCCCAATAAACCTGTCGGCTTTCCGATAGCAGATTACTGTGATCTCGTTTCAGGTCAGACAGCTCTAAAGGCTCGGCCAGGAAAATTCGCCCCTCCTTCCGGCCCGCATCCAATTGGGGTACCACCAGATATTCATTCGCTGCCAGCGGATCGCCGAAGGGGAGAACAGCCCCGCGGCCCGTGGCCAAAAGGTATCGTTCTTGCTGGTTTGGGCGGCGACGGGCAATACGATCCGGGTAAGCATATACCAGAAGATTGCCCATTTCATCCACATTGCGAGGACCGTTTTTACCGGCGACAAGTCGGTGCCAGCTGCGAGCTGCACGGTCAACACGGCGACATATTGCCGGGTCGCCCCCTTCCCGATTGACCGCATCGACGTCCTTTTTGCGCCATAATTCAAGCAAACGGTATCGCAATCGCAGATCGGCTGAAAGAGTGCGCCGATCCCGTTTGACAATATCGCGCTCCGATAAAATGGCCGCTATGTCACAGGCCAGCGGGACTTGCCCTATTTTCCGGGCCATGAGAAGCATATGACCGAGGCGAGGATGGATCGGCAAGGCGGCAAGTTGTTTGCCTGTATCAGTGATACGTCCGGACGCGTTGAGTGCATCTAAAGCGCGAAGCAGTTCCCGTGCCTGCTGGTAAGGGCCCAAGCGGGGCGGGTCGAGCCAGCGCAGATCCTGAGGCTCACTGACTCCCCACAAGGCCAGCTCCAAAACGAGATTGGCCAGGTCCACGGCAACGATTTCCGGAGGATGAAACAATGGCAGGCTATGGTGCGCTCCCTTGGTCCAAAGCCGTAAACAATAGCCGGGTCCCAGCCGTCCGGCCCTGCCTGAACGTTGGCGGGCCGCTGCCCTGGACACCCGGACGGTGGTCAACCGGCTCAGCCCGTTGCTCGGCTCGAATCGAGGCCGTCGCGACCAGCCGCTGTCTACGACGCAGCCGATCCCTTCAATGGTGAGACTGGTTTCGGCAATCGAAGTTGCTAAAATCACACGGCGGTGCCCACCGGGATCGGGCAGAATAACGCGATCCTGTTCCCCTTGGGAGAGGTCACCGAAAAGGGGCAAAATCAACATATCGTCGAATGCGGGCTCAGCGCTCAACTGCCGCTTAACATCTTTGATTTCGCCGGTGCCGGGCAGAAAAACCAGCACATCGCCTTGCTGCTCATGTATCACCCGGCGTACGCCCGTTGTCGTTATATCGCTGATTCTGCCGGTTGCTTCCCGCTCAAGATATTCAATCCTGACCTTGTGGTTTTGTCCCTTGCCGGTAATGATGGGAACATCGCCGAGTAACCTGGCAATGGAAGACGTGTCCAGAGTGGCCGACATGACCAGCAAACGCAAATCCGCCTTGAGTTGACACAGGTCTAAACAGAGCGCCAGGGCCAGGTCGGCATGGATGGATCTTTCATGGAATTCGTCAAAAATGATCAACCCCACACCGTTTAAGTCAGGGTCATTCTGGATCCGTCGGGTCAATATCCCTTCGGTAAGCACCTCGACACGGGTCTTATTTGAAATTTGTCGGTCAAAACGAATTTGATAGCCAACGGTTTGACCGACCTTCTCCCCCAGCAAAAAAGCCATCCGGGCTGCCGCCGCCCGGGTCGCCAGCCGTCGCGGTTCCAGAATGAGAATCTTCTTGTTCGCAAGCCACGGTTGATCAAGAAGCGAAAGGGGTACAATGGTGGTCTTCCCCGAACCGGGTGGTGCTGCCAGCACCGCTGAACTTTTGACGAGCGCGTTTTTCAGCTCGGCGATAATGTGTCGGATGGGCAATTGCGGCAGCTGCATGGCAGAGATTCGTTGACTGTAAGGACTTGTGGTTGTTTGTTACTATATCTGTTGACGGATTTTAAAGTTAAGGCGTTTTGCGGGTCGTCCCCAACGTCCCTCCGGAGGATGGTTTCTAATCCTCAAGCTCCTCGAAAAACTCCTTCTCGGCCTCGCACAGGGGGCAGAACCCGTCATCGGGTAGTTCTTCAAAGGGGTGCCGGGTGGTATGTTGCGTTCATCGTCGCCCTCTTCCGGATTGTACACATACTTGGTGCAGGGACTTTCATATCGAGACAATTTTTCCTCAATCATGTTCACCTCCGTTGCAGTTGTGGTTTTCCGAAACACTCAAACGACAAAGAACATTAGTCTCGGACCCACGATAACCTTTATCATATAATATAAACTGAGAGATTGTCGAGTTTGCCTTATCGTTGCATCCCACATTGCAGGGGCGGACCAGCTTTTTCAGGACTAAACAAAATTGGCGCCCGCATGAACCAAATCTTTATCCCTTCGCGTTTTAGCGCCCACAACTATCCGTGTTTATACTGTAAGCTGTCAAAAAACAAAGAATCTGTGTCCATCTGCTTGCGGGGGCGTAGCGCAGCGAAGACTCGCGTAATCTGCGGTTAGTAAATCTCTTAGCTCCTTTGCGCCCTTGCCTGCCCGGCGTAGCCTGAAGGGCGAAGCCTGGGCATCCAGTATCCTGTATCCAGAACCCAGCAACCATCATCTAGGATCCAGTATTTCCCATTGATTTTGATAAACATTTCATTTAAGGTCAGGCATTAAATTTACCGGCACGGCACGATCTAAACATCTTCACGCAGGCTGATCGGTTATAGGTTCTGGGTTCAAGGTTCAGGGTTATAACATCTTGACATTACTTAACGTTACAACTCAAGGCCAGGATTGGCATCTTGCACCCATTGGGTGAAAACTACTTGCCGCTTCTATTGGGGCGTAACTCTTTTTGATTGAGCCCGTTAGGGCTCATCAACCCTGAACCTTGAACGTTGAACCGCTCAACCCAGGTTACACATACAGGGTGCCCCATGGCTCTAAATATAATGAAAGCCCTTCTTTGCTCAAGAATGCTAAGAAGGGTTTTATCTTTTTGATGCTCCCGGAAGTCCCGGGTTCCAAAAATAAAGAATCTGTGTCCATTCGTGTTCACCCAGTGGAATACCGCTTTGCGGTCCCCTTTATTGGATTCCACCGGGTAAATCCGCGGGCAAATAGTTCTTAGCGCCTTTGCGCCTTGCCTGCCCAGTAGCTCCACGCTAACTGCCTGAATATTTGGAAAGAGAGCTCTAAAAACAGCCGTTTTTTGGTCTTAAACATACCATTTTGGGTGCAAAATTGCAGGGCTAAGGATTTTTTTGGGGGACCTTGGGGACATCCTATTCCATTATAACTTTACCCTTTTGAAGGTAGATCTTCAGGATGTCACTGATGGATGGTCGGACCGCGGTAACCGTCTAAAATAACAGATAAAGAGATTAATAAACAGGCTTGAAACGCGCTTAAACCCGCCTTTTGGGGGTCAAAAACATACCAGAATTTGGGGACGGTCATGTTTTTATGCGTTTTTGAGGGTGCTGAGGGCAAACCTCGATTAGATCATTTAATTGCTGAACCCCTTTCAGGGCAAACTTTGGGGATGGTGATACAATTAAACTTTTTATAGGATTTTCGGGCTCCTATACGGCATACTGTCCGGGGCATCACCTCCTAAGGCGGGCAAGCCTCGGGAAAAAAGGCGCTTGATTC
>JAQBHK010000235.1:0-5736 GCA_032127815.1 Desulfobacterales bacterium | reverse complement strand
TAAGACCCCGCTGGGCAAAAAACTGGCCCTTGGAAACCTAGATGCCTTGATAGTGGCATTCATTGTAGCTATCATTTTTGGATTTGCCGGGATGATGATTTTAAAACACTTCATTACAGACAGGCAAGTCGGGGCAGAAGGAATCTTCAGGCGCATCCAGATTGGAACAGCCTGTTATCTTGCACTGGCACAGGGGGCAAACGATGTGGCCAATGCCATCGGGCCTCTTGCGGTTATTTATTTTTTGGTCAAAACCGGCAGTGTCGGCGCCACGGTGCCGGTGCCCGGGTTTCTCCTGTTTTTCGGGGGTATCGGAATCGCCTGCGGAATCGGTATGGCCGGTCACCGTGTTATGGATACCATAGGCACAAAAATTACGGCCCTCAGCAATACACGCGGTTTCTCGGTTGAATTTGCCGCGGCAACCACCGTGCTTGTGGCCTCAAAGATGGGCCTGCCGGTATCAACCACCCATGCGGCCGTCGGCGGTGTCCTGGGAGTAGGGCTTGCGCGCGGAATCGAGGCCGTTAACTTTGCCATAGTTTATAGAATTATGTTATACTGGGTCCTGACAGTACCGGCTGCTGCCGTTACCAGTATGGCTATTTTTAAAATACTTCAATTCATTTTATAAAAGGAGATGGCGATGCGGATTCCATTTCTTTCAATGTTTATGACATCACCGTTTGCAGGGCTCCAGGAGCATGCCGAAAAAGTAAAAGAATGCGCCTGGACGTTTCAACAAGCCATGGAATGTTATATTTCGGACCAGTGTAAACGCTTTGAAGAACTGCGGGAAGAAATCATTAAACTGGAAAGTGAAGCGGATGCAATCAAACGCCGTGTCCGTGGTCATATGCCCAAAGGGACAGTGATGCCGGTTTCTAATTTTTTGATTTTCAGCTATCTAAAAGAACAGGATTCCGTTCTGGATGCAGTCGAAGATGCGCTCGACTGGATATCTTACCGTAGTGAGCCCGGCATTCCGGATGCTTTGAAAAACGACTTCTTAGAACTGGTCAATGCCGTTATCAACCCCATCGATGAATTGAGCGTCATGGTAAAAGAAGCCAGAAGTTACTTTAAAAATTATTCCGAAGAACAACGCGTCATTGTTAAAAATATTGTCCGCAATCTACGCAAGCATGAACACGAAGCCGACACAATAGAAGACATTATCAAGCGTAAAGCCTTTCACGTGGAGACCGATCCCGTCACTGTTTTTCATATGATCCGTCTGGCCGAAATCATCGGCTCCATAGCAGATCATGCTCAAAATGTCGGCGACGTGATGCGCGCAATGCTTTCAAAATAGAGCAAAAATATAGATCATGGCAAACTTGCCGGCCTGGAGGGTCTTTATTTTGATCTTGAAAACCTGGTCCTATTGGCAAGGTCAGAGTTGTCCGGCTCGGCCTTGGAGTTTTGTGTCTAAAATCACAAATTCCAAGCACCCCGCCAAAAAGACGGCGGGCAAGCAAATTACAAATAAATCTCAAGTTCCAATAATCAAGGACCAAAACCTTCCAGGACGAGGTCTTGTTTGGATTTTCGAACTTTGATCATTGTTGTTTGTTTGATATTTAATATTTGGAATTTAATTTATTTACGGAACAACTTCATAATCTTGAAGCAATACAGCCAACTCCTGCTCTAATTTCCAGACCCGGCCATAAACCGTTATTGCCTGATCTTTTTTCAACATGCGTAATTCTTTATTGAGTTTCGGTTTGGCAAAACAGCTGATTGTATGGGAAGCTCCTGCACCGGATAAATACAATATAACATATTTGTCTTCACCTATTACTCCGGGAGCCAGGTGTTTAAATTGACCGGTAATTTTAACACATACCCCGGCATCAGTAAGGGATTTAGTATATTTTTCCTCAAAAGTATGTCCGGTAGTCAATTCCGCCAAGTCGGGAACAATGTAATCATCACCAGAGCATTTATAGTGAATTATCATTTTTTTGGTGTGCTTAACAGCAGTGGAACATCCCAAAAAGATAAAAATAAAACAAATCACGAAAAAAATGCCCGACCTCATTTTTAAAAAGCTCCTCATGAACAACCTCCTTTTACCCTAAATTAGCGTAATCAAAATGCTGAAAAACATAAAAAGAATCTAAACAAACGCTTCCTATTTGTTATTATTCCGACATTTTAAGTTTCGATATATAATTTCTGGTCATATCATCCATAGAATGTCAATTCCTAATTTCCATAAAAAAAGGGCTTACAAGCTTTATTGCTCGTAAACCCTTGTTGTTGTTGGTAGGCACGAGTGGATTTGAACCACCGACTTCTACCGTGTCAGGGTAGCGCTCTCCCCCTGAGCTACGTGCCTGCAATGTCAAATTTGTTAACACCTCTTTATCAAGCTGTCAAGCAAAATGCCTTAACTCACCTATTTAATAAAATTATTTAAAAAACTTTAATTTTATATAAATATCAATTTGTTATTGAAGGACTGCATGGAAATTAGATGCTGGCAATTCGACCTCTTAATTGCATCAAGGTGATAATGATGTTAATATCGTCAGAAGTCTTTTCGTAGAAGAAGGAGATTAGCATGAGGTTGGCTGCGGTTATAACCCTGCTCTTAGTTTTGATTCTGACGGCCTGTGCGTCTCCCTATAAAGCCCCGGATCTGGGCGGGCTGTACAACAATCTGGTTCAGAATGAGAGCCCCTACCGTAATCCGGCGTTTACAGACAACCTTTTATATTTTCTTATGGAGAGCCAGAGAGATTAGCCTTAATTTCTTTTGTAAGGATTTGAAAAATTATACGACAAAAAGAAAAATAACGCTTATATTTGACAAAAAAGGCCTAAAGAAAGGATACAATTAAAATGGAAACATATTACAAACCGGCAGATTTGCTGAAATTTGAGGAAATCGGAAAAGAAGTGCCGGAGCTGGCTAAAAAGTTTTTTGACTATTACGGTGCTGTGTTCGCCGAAGGCGAACTCACGGAAAGAGAGAAAGCGCTTATTGCCCTGGCCGTGGCGCATGCTGTACAGTGCCCCTACTGTATCGATGCCTATACGCAGGCCTGCCTCGAAAAGGGCTCCAATGCGGCTGAGATGACCGAAGCGATCCACGTTGTAACAGCCATACGCGGCGGTGCATCGCTTGTGCACGGCATTCAGATGCGCAATATTGCTGATAAGTTGTCCATGTAAAACATAAAAACTGCATGCGGAGTAAAAATGTATAGCGAGCAGGTCTCACATGAGAAGGTAAATGTTTTATCGCCGGAACCCGTTACTTTAGTGCCTTTCAGTCTGACCCTCTCCCGTCACGGTCTTAAGTTGAACCGGGCAACAACCCATACCTTGCAGGTTAATATCGGTTCCTTGTGCAACCAGACATGTCGGCATTGCCATTTGCGCGCCGGTCCCGGTCGTAAGGAGAACATGGAACCAGGGATCGTAAACGAAGTGGTCTCCTATGCCCGGCGCAGCTCTTTTGAAACCATAGACATCACCGGCGGAGCACCGGAAATGAACCCTTCCATCGGTGCGCTGATTGAAGGCGTGTTTCCTCTGGCGCCCAGGATTATGCTGCGCTCGAATCTGTCGGTCTTAAATAAAGGTAAAAAAGATCAATTGCTTAAGATGTTAAAAGCATACCGGGTTGTCGTCGTGGCATCTTTTCCGTCTTTAAATGAATTCCAGTTCGACTCACAGCGGGGCGACGGGATTTTTCAAAACAGTATCGATGCCCTCATAAAGTTGAACGCCATGGGATACGGGCACGGCGGGTCCGGCCTGGAACTCAACCTGGTGTCCAACCCTACGGGGGCCTTTTTACCGCCCTCCCAGGCCGGAACGGAAAAGAGGTTTCGCAAAATTTTAAAGGAAAAATGGGGCATTGTTTTCAACAACCTTTTTAACTTTGCCAATGCGCCTTTGGGAAGGTTTCGTCAGTGGCTTGTAAAGTCAGGCAACTTTTCCGCATATATGGCGAAACTCTCCGCCGGGTTCAACCCCTGCGCTGTTGAAGGCCTGATGTGCCGCAGTCTGGTTTCAGTTGCCTGGGACGGGTATCTTTACGATTGTGATTTCAATCTTGCCGGGGGTTTTTTCATGGGAGGGCGCAAAATGCATGTCTCTGAAATGCCGGGCCCTCCGGATCCGGACAGCCATATCGCTACAGCGGATCACTGCTATACCTGCACCGCAGGAGCGGGATTTACCTGAGGCGGTTCCATTAGTACCTGAGTTCAGGTGTTTCTATCCATAAATGACTGTTTTCCCGAGAAAGTATTACCGCAATACTGGGAGTTGCGAAATAAATTAAGTATAGAGAGGGGACAATCGTGCCGGAAAATAGTAAGATTGTCATTACTTCCAATGCCGAGCGGTTGGCGGAAAAGGGCGCAGAATTATTTTGCAATGCTGCTAAAAAAGCTGTTGCCCGCAGGAACAGCTTTGCTGTCGCCGTTTCCGGGGGATCCACACCAAGGGCCATGCACAGGCTCTTGTCGCAAGAACCTTATCGTTCGGACATGCCCTGGCAAAGAACGCATATGTTCTGGGTAGATGAACGTATGGTGCCCTTTGATCATCCTGACAGCAATTACGGCGCGGCCCAAAAGGATCTTATGAGTATGATCCCGATACCTGCAGATCAGGTTTACCCTATGCCCGCAATGATGCCCCCTGCAGAGGGCGCCGATTTGTATCAGGCCAAACTCAAAACCTTTTTCCAAGATTTGAAAAGCCTTGATCCGGTCTTTGACCTGATAATTTTAGGGATTGGTACGGACGGACATACCGCCTCCCTGTTTCCCGGTCAGCCTTCAAGTGATAAACCGGACCGCTGGGTTCTGAGCGTAAAGGGTGGAAAGCCGTATGTCTTTCGACTTAGCCTTAACTATGCTGTTTTGAACAGAGCCAGGCACATTCTGTTTCTGGTTTCCGGCAATGCCAAGGCCGCAGTAGTAAAAAACCTGATCGAAGATCGTGACGCGCAGTTGCCGGCTGCAAAAATTCGGCCTCTAAACGGTAAAATGACGTGGCTCCTGGACCAGGAAGCAGCGTCCCTGTTATCAGAAGAAATTGTCGCTGACAATTAAGTTTGATGGTATCGTAAAAAGTAAAATGTTTAACTTTTTTCGGTAGTATTTTGTGTTTAGGGTTTGATTATTTAACAAACTGGTATGTCAGCATATACTTAAAACAAAACACTAAATACCAAACACCTGATGAATTCCACTTTTTACGAATTCATCAGTGTTAAATTTGAGGAAAAGAAAGGATAAGATAATGTCTAAACACACCGTTGATGGAAAAAATGATCGAAAGTTATCCGGAGAAAATAGCTGTTCCTGCAGTCTCGGAAAGTTTCAGGCTGACGTGGATCGTGCCCTGCAGCAAATCAAGGAAAACAACATCCTGAGTCGTATCTGGGCCCATGACCATACCGTCTGGAAGGATGATCCAACGGAAATCAGCAATCGGCTGGGCTGGCTACACAGTCCGGAAAAAATGGCTGATGCCGTAGATCAAATCACTGCTTTTGTCGAGGAGGTCCGTGCGGCAGGCTATACCTATGCATTGCTGCTGGGAATGGGCGGCTCCAGCATGGCACCGGAAGTTTTGCGTTGCACGTTTGGAGTAAAAGACGGCTATTTGGACCTGGCCGTCTTGGACAGCACCGATCCCGGTGCGGTTTTTGAGAAAATGGAAGAGCTTGATGTATCTAAAACCCTTTATATTGTCTCCACC